>DUEP01000101.1 GCA_011176535.1 Anaerolineae bacterium
CTTATCCGCCGCCCGGAATGATTTCGTTTGGTTGTCGCGGAGCGGGGGTGTCCGTAACAACTCGGCTCACTGGGTATTTGTGACGGTAAAGGGTAGCCATGGGTAACAAGTCAGGCCTTCGAGCCCGAGGCCGAATGAAATTGGTGTCAGGGCGCTGCAGGCTTTTCCTGCAGGAGGAGAGGTGTGCGGGGGAAAGAGCGTGGCTTGAACGCGGCCTGGTAGGTGCCTGATCAATGAACCCTGAGGAGGAGACCATGAAAACCAAAACCTGGTGGGCGCTTTGGCTCGTATGGAGCATCCTCGGCGCGGGGCTGCTGGTGATGGTGGTGCGCGACAAGGGCGTGCCCCCGGCTCCACTGTCGTGGGCCGCGCTGTTGTTGGGGATGGCGCCGCTCATCGGCGCGCAGTTGGCCCTGGGCTCACCGAGGGCGGCGACCGTGGTGCGGGATTGGCTGCAACAAAGCCCCCGCGCCTGGCTGGTGGCGGCTGGGGGGCTGAGCGCCCTCTATCTCGCCTCCAACATCCTCACGCCCGGTTTCGACCCTTACGCGGCCACAATTTTCATCGTGGGCCTGGTCGCGGCGTTGGGCACGCTGCGCCAAATCCAAAAGGGGCAGTCCGGCCTGACCTGGGCCGATGCGCTTGTCTGGCTCTGGCTCTGGATCCCCTTTGACCTACGCTGGAACTACGATTTGTGGCACGGCCCCAAGGGGTTTGCCTACAACTGGTGGGCGGTCATGCTGACCGTGGTGGCGGTCTTGGGTTGGTATGGGCTACGGGAACTGCCGGCGTTCGGCTACCGCCTCACGCCCCGTTGGCGGGATTTAGGCATCGCCGTGGTGGCGACGGTGGTCTTTGCGGCCATCGTCATCCCCTTGGGGCTGGCGGTTCGTTTCCTCACCTTCCCGCCCACGCAGCTCCTGGCGCTGCTGGCCCATTTTGTGGGGCTGTTCCTCACGGTGGCCCTGCCTGAGGAGATGTTCTTTCGCGGCATCCTGCTCCACGGCCTGGATCAGATGAGCACCCGCCGGGGGTGGACGCTGTTTCTCTCGGCGCTGGCCTTTGGCCTCATGCATTGGAACAATGCCGGCGATTTGGGGACTAAAGTGGTCTATGTGGCTCTGGCCACCCTGGCAGGAGTGTTCTACGGCTGGGCTTATCGCAGGAGCGGCAACAACCTGCTCGCCCCCGTGCTGACGCACACCTTTGTCGACCTCATCTGGCGCGTCTTGTTTCAGTAACCGTCTCGGATAGATGCCAACGCCCCCGCTGGACGCCATGAGCCCAGCGGGGGCGAGGTTTTCTCCACAGAATCTCCTATTGTCCGTTACACCACTCGCCAGCGTAGGGGCTGGCCTTCCAGCGCGGCCAGGACCTCCTCGGCGATGTCCACGGCCACACGCTGCTGCGCTTCGGCAGTCTGGGCGCCGATGTGGGGCGTGGCGATCAACCGCGGATGGGCGACCAAGGGGGAGGCGCCGGGCGGCTCGGTGGCGAACACATCCAGCGCCGCGCCGGCCACCTGGCCGCTTTCCAGGGCCTGGAGCAGCGCTTCTTCGTCGATCACCCCGCCGCGAGCCGCACAAACCAGATACACGCCGCGCTTCATCTGAGCGAAGGCTTCGGCGCCGATCATGCCCCGCGTGTCGGGGGTCAGGGGCACGTGCAGGCTGATGAAGTCGGCCTCGGCGTAAAGGGCTTGTGGCGTATCCCTTGGCTCGGCCCCTCGCCGCCGGATCTCCTCGGCCGGGATGAGGGGGTCGTAGCCGATAACGCGCATCCCTAAGGCCGCGGCTTTTTGGGCGACCAGGCTACCGATGCGGCCCATGCCGAAGATGCCTAAGGTCTTGCCCGCCAACTCCACACCCGAAAGTTGCTTCTTCAGCCATTCGCCGCGCTTCATGCTGGCGTCGGCTTCGGGAATGCGCCGGGCCATGGCCAGCATGAGGCCGAGGGTAAGTTCGGCCACCGCGTTGGAGGTGGCCTGGGGGGCGTTGACCACGGTCACCCCGTGGGCTTTGGCGGCTTCCAGGTCGATGTTGTCCACGCCTACCCCGGCGCGGCCAACCACCTTGAGGTTGCGGGCCCCGGCCAGCAAATCCGCCGTCACTTTGGTGCGGCTGCGCATGATGAGGGCATGATAGTCGCCGATGATGTGTTGCAGTTCCTCGGCGGAAATCCCGGCGTGGTCGTCCACCTGAGCACTTTGGGCCAGGCGCTCGCGCCCGGCAGGATGTAGTTTGTCGGCAATGAGCACTTTCCAGGTCATAGGTGCTCCTTTGGGGGGAGAATTGGAGGGCAGATGCCTGCCCGGGGGTGGGGACGGTCCCCGAGGTCCGGTTTCGCACCTTGATTGTACTGCAAATCCCACGGGCTGTAAGCCGGATTTTGGGGAGGAGACCCTCCCCCGGGAAGGGGTCCCCTCTGATATAATCTCGCCATCCCGATAAAGGAGTGTTGTGTGAGCCGTGTGGTCAACCCCAACGCCGTGGGAAAACGGCGCAAGATGTTACTGCAGGTCCTGGCTTTGGCCCTGCGGGAATTGATGACCCAGACTTCTCCTGAGCAGACGACCCGGGATCTGGCGGCCTTTCTCGTGCTGACGCTGGAAGAACTGGCCGCCACGATCCACGAAACCACCGATGCCTGGGAAAAGCGAGGCTATTGGGTCAAAGCCGACCGCTTTCGTCTGGAATGGGAATGGGCCGGGCGCCTGGCGGAGCAGTTGCGCCAGGCGCTGCTCGCGGAAGATTGGGAGGAGGTCTCCCGGGTGGCGGCGGCGTTGTTTGGGCACTTGGGCAGCGTGAAGTTGCCCAAGCGGCAGCGTCCCACTCGCCCGTGGGAAGGGGCCTGGGCGAAGTTCGTCGAGCGGGAAGGGGTCGGATAGCCGCTCAGCGAAACTCGGCGGGCAGATGGGGGAGGTCGATCGTTTCCTCGTCGCACAGGAGCACGGCGCGCTCGATGACATGTCGGAGTTCCCGGATGTTGCCGGGCCAGTCGTAGTCCATCAGCGCCTGCAGGGCCCGGGGCGCGATGCCGAGGATGGGCTTACCCATACGGGTGCCCGCCTCGCGCAGAAAGTGGCCTACCAGCGCGGGAATGTCCTCTTTGCGCTCGCGTAGAGGGGGCAGGTTGAGGTCGAGCACCTTGAGGCGGAAGTAGAGGTCTTCGCGAAAGGTGCCTTCGGTCATCATCTTTTTCAAATCGCGGTTGGAAGCGGCGATGATCTGCACATCGATGGGGATCATCTTGGTCCCACCAACGCGACGGATGGCCCCTTCTTCCAGGGCGCGCAACAGTTTGGCCTGCATACTCAGGGGCATGGAGGCGATTTCGTCCAGGAAAAGCACCCCTTTGTCCGCCTGTTCCATCAATCCCGGCTTGCGTTCGCGGGCGTCGGTAAAGGCCCCGGCCTCGTGGCCGAAAAGTTCGGATTCCAGCAGGTTTTCGGGCAGGGCGGCACAGTTCACCGTGACGAAGGGCTTGGCGGCCCGGGGGCCCACCCGATGGATGAAGCGGGCGAGCACCTCTTTGCCGGTGCCCGTTTCCCCGGTGATGAGCACGGAAACGGCGTGCTCGGCGGCCCGTTGGGCCATGGTCAGCACTTCTTGTATGGCCGGGGATTGACTGGGCACCATATTGGGCATTTGATGGCTTTGCTGGCGACGCAACAGGGCCAGTTCGCGCTGCAGTTCCACCAGGTCGGTGGCCTTTTCCAGCGTGTTCAGCAGGCGCTCGAATTTGATGGGCTTGGTGAGAAAGTCCAGTGCGCCGTGTTTCATGGCCTCCACGGCCATCTCGATGTCCCCGTAGCCGGTGATGATGATGGTGGGAGGGCGGGTGGGCAACTGGTTCATTTCTTCCAGCAGCATCACCCCGATGCCGTCCGGCAGGTGCCAGTCCAGGAGCACGATGTCGGCTTCCATTCGGGCCAGGGCCTGCCGGGCCTCGGCCAGGGTGGCCGCCAGCAAGGGGACATACCCTTTTTTGCGTAGCAGGGCGCTGAGGTTGTGGCGCGCGTTTTCTTCGTCTTCGATCAGGAGAACGGTGAAACTCATAGGCCTTCCTTAGCACGCAGGATGTCTGGAAACCGGGAGGCGGATGCGAAACAGCGTTCCCTGCCCGGGGTAACTTTCCAGGCTCACGCCCCCCCGATGGTCGGTGATGGTCTTGCGCACCAGCGCCAGCCCCAAACCATGACCGTCGGTACGGGTGGTGAAGAACGGCTCGAAAATCCGTTTTTGGATTTCTGCGGGAACGCCCGGCCCGTTATCGGCGATGATGATCTCGATGTGTTGGGCCTGATGGACGCCCCGGAGGACGATTTGCCGGGGCAGGGTGTGCTGCTTCAAAGCCTGAATGGCATTGTCCACCAGATTGGCAAAGGCCTGTTCTAACAACACGGCGTCACCGCATACCGGCGGGAGGTCTTCGGGGATCTGCCACAGCACTTCGATGTTGTATCGGGAGAAGCGCGGCTGCCAACGGTAGACCAGGTTGTGGAGCAGGGTCTGGATTTTGACCCGGCGGTTGCCCAAATCGCCGGCCGGCCGGGCAAATTGTAGCAGGCGCCGGCTCATTGTCTCCAGACGTTCGATGTCCTGGCGCATGCGCTCCAGGGTGTCGCGGAGGTCAGCGCCGTCCTCGTCGGGGAGGTCTTCTATGGTGAGGAGCAGGTATTCCAGGCCGGTGCTCAGGTTGTTGAGGGGGTTGCGGATTTCGTGAGCGTAACTGGCCAGCAATGTGCCCAGCAGCGCGCGCCGTTCCAGGGTGACGGCCTGGACATCCGGGGTGTGGTCTTGAATGAGCAGCAGCAATCGCTCACTCGAAAGGGGAAGGAAGTGCAGCGTGGCGGGGAAACTTTCGCCGGAGCGTCGGATGAGGTGAACCCCCTCCAGGGTTTGTTCTCGTCCCTGCTGAAGGGCCTGTTCGATGAAGAGCGGCAGATCGGAACGCTCCTGGAGGATGATCACCTGTTCGCCGGGGAGGTCTTGCACTTCGTCGTTTTGATAGCCCAAGAGGTGCAGCACAGGCTGGTTGGTCGTCAGGATGTAGCCCTGCCCGTCCAGGATCAAAGCGGGCAGAGGGAGCCAGCGCCATAACTGGGTGCCCAATTGCGCCTGCTCGGTCAGGGTTCGGCATTCCGTTTTATATTGCAGGGTTTGCCGGTGCAGGCGTTCCCAGGCGCTCAAGAGATGGGCGACGGTCAGGAGCAGGGGGGTCAGCAAGGCTTCCGGGGGCTTTTCCTCATAGGCCAGCATGAGGAGGCCGTGAGGCGTGGGCGGTTCACCGATGGGGAAGGTGTACACATAGCCCTGGCTGCGAATGATCTGGGCCCAGGGGGAATCGGGGAGGGTTTGACGGTTACGCGGCCCCCAAAGTTGGGGGTGAAGGAGGACCGAGGGGAGGGGAGCCTCCCAGGCGATGGACAAGGGCAGGTCGGGCAGCGGGCCGCTCCCGGCCAGAAGTTGCCATTCGCCAGCGCCCAAAGCGTAAAAGGCGGCCCATTGGGCCATGGCGACCGGATGAATCTCCTCCAGGACCAGTTGGAGCGCAAAGGCCTCGAAGGGCGTCGAGATGCGATCCAGCAGGGACCGCAGGATGCGACCGGCTTCTTCGTGCAAGGTGGAGGCTTTTTCCCGGGCCTGCGCCTCGGACCAGGAACAGATGCGCAGCACGCGATATCCGTTGATGAGGTGAATCTCCCGCACGGAGACGAATTGCTTGGTGCCGTGACGATTGCGCAACACCCAGCGTCCCTGTTGCCGGAGCGCCGGAGGGAAGAGCAGCCCCAGGTCTTGCCCCAGCAACTCCTTCCGCGTCATGGCAGCCCACTGCAGGGCCTGGGTGTTGATCTCCACGATGCGTCCCGAAGGGGAAAGGATCAGGACGCCATCGTCGCTCAGGGCGTCCAGCAAGGCACGCAAGAAAGAGGCAGGTAGCAGGCGAAAAGGCAAAGGGGTCATGGCCGGTGTTTATGCAGAGGCTGACGCAGATGGGCAGGGGGAATGCCTTCCATGGCGCGGTATTTAGCCACCGTGCGCCGGGCGATCCGATGGCCCATTTCCTGGCTGAGCAGGCGGGCCAGTTGGGTATCGCTCAGAGGCCTTGATTCGGAAGCGATGAGGGCTTTCAGCGCGGCCCTGGCCGGCAGGCTGCGGTCGAAGAAGTCGCTGAGGAGGATGAGCCGTCCATTGGGCAACTGGGCGGTTTTGTGGCTTACGGCCCGCGAGACGGTGGATTCGTGCACCTCCAGCCGGCGGGCCACGGCGGCGCGGGTCATGGGCCGCAAATGGCGAGGGCCGCGGAGGATGAAGTCGCGCTGTTCGCGCGCCAGCAACCGGGCCAGGCGGACCAAGGTGTGATGGCGTTGGCGCAGGCTTTTCAGCAGCAAGGTGGCTTGCTGGATTTCCTGCTGCCATTCTGCCCGATGATGGTCGTCTACCTGGGCGGTGGTGTGGCGGAAGGTGGGATTGACCCGCAGGCGCAGGCCCGGTGCGAACACCTCGACCACCAGAGGGCCGTTGGAATCGCCGTTGTGCAGCGAAAACACGATATCGGGGCGCAAATGGGGCAGCCAGGGTTCTTCCTGCCCTTGATGCAGATCTCCCCAGGCGGCCCGGGCAGGATAAGGGTTGAGGTTGGCGCGGATGAAGTCCAGCAGGTCCCGCGCTTCGCTTTGGCGGATACCCAGGCGGCGGGCCAGTTCACTGACGCGGCTGGGTTGCAGCAGGTTCAGCCCCAATTGCACCGCCTCGCTGGCTTTGGGGGGTACCGGATGCTGGATCTCGGCCAGCAGGCGCAGTTGGATGAGCATGGCCTCCTGCGGTGAGGCGGCGCCCACCCCCGGCGGGTCCGCTTGTTGGATCAGTCGCAATACCTGCCGCACCTGTCGCAGGGAGGCCCGGGTGTGCAGGGCTGCTTCGGCCGGTGAAAGGGTCAGCAGGCCGTCGTCGTCCAGGTGGGTGAGCAAATAGGCGGCGATGGGGCGCTCGTCTGGACGCAGTTCCGGCGCAATCTGGCGCAGCACATACTCCGCCAGGGTGGTGCTTTGGGCGAAAAAGGTCTCTTCGGGCAAGAGGCGATCTTCGACCTCGGTGGGCGTGGGCGGCGGCGGGCGAAAGTCGGCGGGATCGGCCAGAAAGACGATGGGCTCCAGGGCGTCGCGCCCCAAGGGCGGATGACAAAGGGGACATGGCCCCTCGGCGGGGAGGCGACGGCCACAAGAGGGGCAGCGCCTTTCCGGCGCGATTTCCAGCGAGGGGTGTTGTGCCAGGGCGGTTTCCACCTCGGCGGTCAGGTCATCCAGGGAAAGGGAGAGCAAATGCATGGTCTGGGCAAGGACCACCGAGACCTTTTGGGTGACTTTGGTGCCGACCTGAGGGGTTAAGCGCTGCCGGAGTTCCATGGTCAGGGTATCCTGGGATGAAGGATAAGGGGTCGAAAGCCGCGGTGCAAGGTTCATGCCAGCCCCTT
Organism: Anaerolineae bacterium; assembly: GCA_011176535.1. Classification (NCBI taxonomy): domain Bacteria; kingdom Bacillati; phylum Chloroflexota; class Anaerolineae; species Anaerolineae bacterium. The sequence continues at coordinate 7,477 of DUEP01000101.1, forward strand.
GGAACTCAGGTCAGCATACCTTGCCGCACGGCTTCGGGTAGGGTGGGGAGGGCCTGGATTTCAGGATCGTACCAGGCCAGTAGGACGGGAGGCCCCTGCCAGGCCTCGCCCGGTGCGAGGGTGACCTCAGGATAGAACACCAGCCGTAGCCCCGGAGCGAAGGGGTTGTTCTGCACCCACCACTTGGCCTGAAGGGCCTTCTGGGTGATGAGGAGCAGGGCGCGGTTCTCTGCGGGGATGTGGAGCGTTTGAAGCGTGAGCGGCGCGGAGGGCCAGTATGGCGGCGTGGGCGGCCTGGCTGCGGCCTGCCACCAGGCGTGTAGTGGCTTCGCGAGGGTCTCTACGGTGAAGGAGGCAGCCTGAAAAGGGCGGGCGCTCTCGCTCAGGCGCAGGCTGCCGAAGCGTTCGGTCAGGTTGTAGTAAGCGCTGGGCGAGATGGGGCGGGAAAGAAGCCGGAAAATGTGAAAACGCGCCGGGAAAAGGTCGAGCAGGCCCTTGCGGGGCAGGTTGTGGCTGTCAGGGCCCAGGGCCAGCGGAGCGTAACGCCGCAGGGTCACCGGGAGGCGCGAGAGGTTGTGCACGGTGCTTTGCCAGAGGAGCAACGGTGCCTTCTGGTGCAGGGCGAAACTGAGGAGCCAGAGCAGGTTTCCCTCCACACGCCCTTTGCCCGAAGGGAGCATGAGGTAAGCCTGGGCTGCCAGAAGCCCTCGCTGCCAGTCGTTCTCTGCGGTGGGGACGCGATGCCAGGCCAGGCGGTCGGGATGGAGCGTGGCCAGTACTTTGCCGTGGCTGGCGCGGTGGCTCAGGGTCAGGCGCAGCCGCGCCCCTTCGATTTGGGGCAGGTGAGTCATGCGGGGGAGCAAGGAAAACAGGGGGACGGACGGATCCCCCAAATCCGGTTGCCCCTGGTCCAACAGGGTTTGGAACTCCCAGAAGGGGTTGGTCAGTTTGCCAACGGGTTTCCAGCGAGATCCGGTCATCAGGTGCCTTTCTCAGAGGTCAGGTGTGGGCCCAAAGGTATTCCAGGGCCGGAAGCAAGTCGGCGATGGAAGGGCGACGGTGGCCGCGCATGGCCATTTGGCGCTGCAAGCCGTGGAGGAACGCCTCGCGGACGGCTGGCCAGGGCGTGTGTGGCTTGGGCCAGCCCAGGGCCAAGGCGGCTTGCGATGCGGCGGGGTCCAGCCCGCCGTGGACGCCCGACAAAGGAGGGCCAAAGTAGAAACCTTCCTGCCCTTTGGGGAGAATTAGGATATCCGGGCTCAGAGGGCCCTGTAAGCCGTTCAGACGGGCTATGGGGTCCACCCAGTGCTTGGGGAGAGGGGCTTCGTGGAGGAGAAGAGGGTCGGCTTCGGGCTCTGGGGGGAGCCAGGCGTACCCCGCCTGCCAGCCGTCTCGCTCCACCGAGCGCACGAGAACCGCCTCCACGGCGCCCTGAAGCGCAGGGGTGGGGCTTCCCCGGTGGTGGGAGCGCCAGACCAGCCGGGCCAGGGGCCGGACCTGTTGGGCAAAATCCGGCGGCTGGCTCCATTCGGCCCTGGGGCGGCGGAGGTAAATCCCGGCCATGCCGCCGTTGAGCGCCAGGACGGCGTCGCAGTGGGTCCCTTCGCCGGGGTGGTCGAGCACATCCAGCCCCAAGGCATCGAAAAGGCCAGCCAGTTCGCGCTCGGTGGGCCAGCGCAGCCGCAGGGAGTGGGCGTCGTCGGCGGGAACCGGGGTTTGACCATGGTCGGCCGCCAACACCCAGAAGGGCGCGGCGGCGTTGGGCCCGGAAGCGGCGGCGACGGTCTGCTGCAGGTCGCCGAGGAGGGGGTCGAGCACCCGGCTCAAATAGGCTTTTTGGGCCTGAGGCCCGTGATGGTGGCTTTCGTGGTCCAGGCCGATGAGGTACACCGTTAGGATGTGGGGTAAGGGGTGCGCCTTCAGGTAGGCTTTGACACGGGCGATGATGTGCCGGTCCACTTCGGAGGGCTGGCTGCCTAAGGGGGCCTGAGCGAAGTGCAGGCGGGCCAAAAGAGTCGTGGGGAGCGGCTCCCAGACATCGGCCCCATTGGCGTTCATGTGGCCGAAGACGGCCGAGGTCCACCCCCAGGCGGCAAAGCGCTCGTAGAGCGTGCGGGCCCCCAGGCATTGGTTGGCCAGCCCCTGGGTGAACACGGCCAAGGCGTCGTCGATTTGCAGCGTTTCGCCCACATCGAAGGCGAACCAGCGCGGTTTGCCGCGGTTGTGCACGCCGAAACGGTCGAAGAACTGATTGCCGGGGATGTCGTGGGCGTTGGGCGGAGCGCCGGTGATCAGAGAGGCCTGGGCGGCGAAGGTCACGCTGGGAGCGGTAGAGGTTAGCGCGCCCAGGTAGCCGTGCTGCAAATCTGGACCTAGCAAGCCCTGGAGGTGTGGCGTCTGGCCTTCGGCCACGGCTTCTTGCAGCACATCGGCCCTCAGGCCGTCGATGAGCACCAGAATCAACGCGGAGGGCGGCATCAGGTTTCCTTGACCAGGATAGCCCGCGCCGGGGCACCTTCGGCCCCTTGAAGGCGCAAGGGCAGGCAATATAAGGTGTAGCGCCCGGGAGGCACCTCGTTGAGGTAAAGGCCTTCGATGAGGACCACGCCAGCGCTGAGCAGGATGCGGTGGGTGGGGACGGGATCTTCGAAGGGCGCTACCGACAGGTAATCGATGCCCACTACGCGCACGCCGTGGGTGACCAGCCACTCGGCGCCGTCGGGGGTGATGGCCACGTAATCGCGGCGGAAGGCCGGTTCACGCCAAAGACTGGCGTTGCGTGTTTTGAAGAGCAGGCGTTGCGCATCGGCGGGGATGGCGGCCTGGGTCAGTACCTCAGCGGTGATGGCATTGACGTGGGTGAGGCTGATCACCTCGGCCGGGCCGATGAGTTGCTCCAGGGGGATGGCGTCCACGGGGGCTCCGTCGGCGAGGAAGTGCAGCGGGGCGTCGATGTGGGTGCCCACATGCACGCCGGCGGCGAAGCGGGTGAGGTTGGCTTCGGCGCCCTGCTCCATGCTTTGGTAGCGTTCCAGCATGGGGGCGGGGTCACCGGGCCAGACGGGGAGGCGTGGGCTCACGGGGACGGAAATGTCATAGATGAGGGACATGGGAAGGCTCTCCGTAGGAGGGTGGTTGGTAAAAAACGAGGATTTCGCGTAGCCATGAAGGCTCGCCCGATGCATCTCACCAAGGTATTTTACCGCAGGAAGCGCCAGCCCCACTATCAGTCATATACGCCCATCCACTCGCCCTGAGCCAGAAGGTAACCGCTCACAGCCTGTTGCACCTGCGGCCAAGTTGCCCCTGCGGGCAGAGATAAAACAGCATCCAGCAGGGGCCGTCATAGCCGGTGCGCTGCCAACTGTTGCGACCGGGCGTACCCACGCCGGACACGCCTTCGGGCAAGGCCTGCTGCGAGGGCGGTATGTCGTACACTAGCCAGTGGATCCAGGTACCTATGGGGCGTCGAGGTCTTCCACCAACAACACCAGAGAGCGGGTCTCCAGCGGCGGCGTGCCCCAGGAAAGGGGCGGGGAGATGTCCTGGCCATCGCAGGTGTAACGCACAGGGATGGGGTCGCCATAGGCGAAGGCCGGACTGGTCAGCGCCAGGGTGGGCGCGGACGGCGTTGCCGCCGTGGGCGCGGCGCTGGTTTGTTGCGGGGTAGAAGGGCGGCAGGAGACGAGCACAACGAGTGCAAAGAAAGGCAACAGCGTCAGCATCCGTACGATGAAATGACCCCTTTTGCGCATCTTCGGCCTTCAACGCATGCACTCGTGTTATCATTGCCATTGTACACCAAGCGCGAAGAGAACACACCATGGACAAACCTTCTTCCGGTCAAGCCGCATTTGCCCTTTTGCTGGGGGCCCTGGCGCTGTTTGGCGTGCTCTGGGGGAGCCAGCGCCCCACGCCAGCCTGGGCCAACAGTTGTCCGCAGGAACTCATTCAGCGGGTGAACGCTTTGCGAGCCCAGAACGGCCTGCCGCCGTATCGTGTGGACCCTATCCTCATGGCGGTGGCTCAGGCCCACAGCGAATACCAGGCGTCCATTCGGCAGGGGACGCACATCGGGCCCAACGGCGACCATCCCCGCGATCGGGTGCGGGCGGCGGGATACGGCGGCGAGGCCGCCGTTTTCGTCTCGGAGAATATTGCCTGGGGCACTTCGTCTTATGTCAGCCCAGCATGGGCTGTGCAAATCTGGACCGAAGACGCGCCTCACTTGCACACCATGCTGGGCGAAAATTACCGCGATGTGGGGGCCGGGTGCGCCGAGGGCGGGGGAAAGACCTACTTTACCCTCGACGCAGCGTATTACATCGGCGAACCGCAGCCAACGGGCGAAGGGAACGGCGAGGTCGCGACGCCCGTGCCGCCAGCCCCCACGGCGGAGCCGGTGATCGTCGCCACCCCCAACGCCGACGGCGCCGTGATTCATGCGGTGGGCCAAGGGCAGACTTTGCTGCAAATCGCCCTGGCGTATGGCGTGCCCCTGGAAGAAATCCTGCGGCTCAATGGACTCACCGAGAGCAGCATCATTTACCCGGGCCAGAAAATCGTCATTCGCGCCGGGGCATCCCCTACGCCTACGGTTTCCCCATCTCCAACGCTCAGACCCACCTCCACGCACACCCCTTCCCCCTCACCAACAGTTAGCCCAACCATGGAGGCCCTGTCCTCAACCCCCTCTGCTGCCCCTCCTACACCCACGCCTTCTCCTGCATCGAAGAAGGACGGCGAAGCTTCGGCGGGGAGCCATCTCCTGCTCTGGGGATTGGCCGGTGCTTTGCTGGCGGGTGCTCTAGCCTATGGCTTGATGGCCGTGCTGGCCCGTTTGGAAGGGGAATGATTTGTTGGGGCGGCAAGGGGGAAAAACAAAACCGGATCCAGTGCTGGATCCGGTGACGGTTCATTCCGGGGACAGATCATTGCCCGGGGGCGCTCCCCCTTCGGGTTCGCCCGATTCGACCAACAGAGGGGTCAGCGCGTCGTCGAGGGAGATCTTTTCCTGGCGGACGCCGGGCACCGGGGTGGCGCAGTAAGGACAGATTTCCCAGGGCAATTCCATCAACTTCCCGCAGTGATGGCATACCTTTTTCAACCTGGTCTGACAGTGGGGACAGATAATCCAATCGGCCTGGGTGCGCCGTCCGCAACCGGGGCAGCGGGAGGTCTCCTCCACGGCCTGCAAAAGCGCTTCCTCCTCTAAGGCACGTTGGTATTCCTCTTCCAGGGTGTGCGGCGGGCGGAGGATGAGATAAACGACAAAACCTGGCAGAAAGAGCACGGCCACCAGCAACACGGCCAGGATACGCAACAAGGGATCTGAGCCTCGGTTGCGGATGTCGCGATAGGTCCAGAAAATCAGGCTGAGCCAAAGGGCCACCAGGAAGGCCCCGCTCCAGGCGGTGAGCACGATCAGGGCCGTGCGCAGGAAAGTGGGATTGGTGGGCATCGTAACCTCAACAGACGACCTGAACTTGACCTGTTAGGATTTTATCATACCGCAGAAACATGATACAATCACCAAAAACATCCCCGCGGAGGCCGTATGGAGCATTTGTGGTCACCCTGGCGTATGGAGTACATTGAAAACCACAAACGCGATGCCGTATGCGTGTTTTGCTGGGCCCCGGGTCAGGAGGATGGGCCGGAGAATTTGATCGTGCACCGGGGCCGGTTGAACTATGTTATTCTCAATCGCTTCCCTTACACCAATGGACATTTGATGATCGTGCCCTATGAGCACCAGGCTCAACTGGAGTCCCTGGCCCCTGAGGTGCGGGCAGAGATGATGGAACTGACCGTCCAGGCGGTGCAGGTGCTCAAAACCGTCTATCATCCCCAGGCCTTCAACTTAGGGATGAACCTGGGTGTGGCGGCGGGCGCCGGCATAGCCGATCATCTCCATATGCATGTGGTGCCCCGCTGGTCCGGCGATACGAACTTTATGTCCACGGTGGCCCAGACCCGGGTGTTGCCCGAAGCGTTAGAGGTGACTTACCGGCGTTTGCATGAGGCCTGGCTTGCCCTGGCCCAAAAGGAATAACCTGCCCCCGGCCATGGCTCTTGGTTGCCGTGGCCGGTTTGTTTCTCAGCCTGTGAAACCTTGACGAGGAGGCATATCCGTGAACCTGAAGCAACAACCCGTGATCCTCAGTGCTGTGCGCACGCCCATGGGGCGCTTTCGCGGCACCCTGAGCGCCCTCTCGGCCACGGAGTTGGGCGGTATTGTGGTCCGTGAGGCCATGCGGCGGGCCAACCTGCCCGACCCTGCCGCTGTCGACGAGGTGGTGATGGGGAATGTGGTCAGTGCGGGGTTGGGGCAGAACCCGGCCCGGCAGGCGGCCATCAAGAGCGGTTTGCCCCCGACGGTGGGCGCTTTTACCGTGAACAAGGTGTGTGGTTCGGGCCTGAAAGCGGTCATGCTGGCCGCCCAGGCGATACGCGCCGGGGATGGCGACCTGTTCGTCGCCGGAGGGATGGAAAGCATGAGCCGTGCGCCGTTTTTGGTCTATGGCCGCCTGGGCGAGTTGCGTTACGGCCACGCGAAGATGGTGGACGCCCTGATGCACGACGGCCTGTGGTGCCCCTTCGAGGACTGGCACATGGGCGGCGCGGCCGAATTCATCGCCGAGCAATTCCACCTCACCCGCGAAGAGTTGGACCGCTTTGCCCTCAGCAGCCATCAAAAGGCCGTCGCGGCCATCGATGCGGGCAAGTTCAAGGCGGAGATCGTGCCAGTGGAGGTGCCGGGCCGCAAGGGGCAGGTCACGGTGATGGATACCGATGAGACCCCACGCCGCGATACTTCCATGGAAGCCCTGAGCAAACTCAAGCCGGCTTTCAAACCCGATGGCATCGTCACCGCGGGGAACGCGCCGGGATTGAACGATGGCGCTTCGGCCGTGGTGGTCGCCAGCGCGGCCTATGCCGAGGCGCATGGCCTGCAACCTCTGGCGCGCATCGTGGCTTATGGTTACGCCGCCGTGGAGCCGAAGTGGATCTTCTCCGCCCCGGCCAAGGCGATCCCCAAGGTGTTGGCTAGAGCCGGTTGGGCGCTGGAGGATGTGGACCTTATCGAATTGAACGAAGCCTTTGCCGCCCAGGTGCTGGCCAACGGCAAGGAATTGACCGACCAGGGTTGGGACTGGGACAAGGTGAATGTGCACGGCGGCGCCATCGCCCTGGGGCACCCCATTGGGGCCAGCGGAGCGCGCATCTTGACCACCCTGATTTATGCTCTCAAGGACCGTGGCCTGAAGCGGGGCCTGGCCGCCCTATGCCTCGGCGGTGGCGAAGCCGTGGGGATGGCGATCGAGATCGTGGAGTCGTGAAGTCGTAACGCTCCAACGACCCAATGGACCTACGACTAACGATGCAACGAACATGAGGAGGATTCCTATGACCACCATTCGCAAAATCTTCGTCGTCGGTGCGGGAACGATGGGCAACGGCATTGCCCAGACTGCGGCGGTGGCTGGTTTTTCCGTGACGATGATGGATGTGGTGCCTGAACAACTGGAACGGGCCAAAGCCACCATTGACAAATCCACCGCCAAACTGGTGGAAAAGGGCGTCATCACCGAAGAGCAGCGTCAGGCAGCCTTGAATATCCCTACCACGGGCAGTCTGGACGCTGCTGCCGAGGCTGACCTGATCATTGAGGCGGCTACCGAGAACCCGAAGATCAAACTGCAAATTTTCCGCGACCTGGACAAAATCGCCCCCGAACACGCTATCCTGGCCTCCAACACTTCTTCGATCCCGATCACGAAGATCGGCGCGGTTACCGAGCGGCCTGAGCAGGTGATAGGGATGCACTTCATGAACCCGGTGCCGTTGATGCGACTGGTGGAAGTGATTCGGGGGCTGCGCACTTCGGACGAGACCACGACTGCGGTCTTCGATGTGGCGAAAGCCATGGGAAAGGTGCCGGTGGAGGCCAACGACGCGCCGGGCTTTATCTCCAACCGCATCCTGTGTCCGATGATCAACGAGGCCATCTTTGCCCTGGAGGAGGGCGTGGGCACCATTGAGGCCATCGACACGGTGATGAAGTTGGGCATGAACCATCCCATGGGGCCGCTGTACCTGGCCGATCTCATCGGCCTGGATGTGGTGTTGTATGTGATGGAGGTGCTCCAGCGCGACTTGGGCGACGACAAGTATCGTCCGGCTTACCTGCTGCGCAAGATGGTGGATGCCGGTTTCCTGGGGCGCAAGACCGGCATCGGCTTCTACGATTACCGCGACAACCCCAAGGGCGTCCCCAACCCGCTCATCGGGTGTTAGGGCAATTGAGACTTATGGCACCGTTGCGGAACCGGGCCTGGGGGGGATGCCCCTCCCAGGCTCCTGTTCCCTATCCCATCCACTCGGAGGAGGAGAGGAGATATGACCACTGCGGAGCAATCCCAACGGCCCAGTCTGTGGCAATTGCTCAAGCGCAAAGAAGTCTTCGGCTGGACAATGTACGATTGGGGCAACTCGGCCTTTGCCACCATCATTATGGCGGCGGTATTACCCGTCTACTACAGCAAAGTGGCCGGTTCGACCTTGCCGGGGAACACGGCCACGGTATATTGGGCCTACACCACCTCCATCGCATTGCTCATTGTGGCGTTGATCAGCCCGGTGTTGGGGGCGATGGCCGATTTCAGCGGGGCCAAGAAGCGCTACCTGACTGGCTTCGCCCTCTTCGGCATCCTGGGGACCGCTTTGCTGTACGGTGTGTATTCCGGCGACTGGCTTAAGGCGTCCATCTTCTACATCATCGGCAATGTGGGGTTTGCCGGAGCCAATGTGTTTTACGACGGCCTGCTTCCCCATGTGGCCGCGGAAAACGAGCGGGATATGGTCTCGGCCGCGGGATACGCTTTGGGCTACCTGGGGGGCGGTTTGCTCCTGGCGGTCAGTCTGGGTCTGATCATGACCGCCCCCGACGAAAAGGTGGGTTTCTTCACCCGTCTGTCCTTCCTGATGACCGCCATCTGGTGGCTGGTTTTCACCATCCCGTTGTGGGTTTGGGTGCCTGAGCCGGTCCGGCGCGTGCTCAAACGAGAGGCCGGCATGAACCCCGTGCAGGCCGGGTTTAGCCGGCTGGCCCACACCTTCCGTAAGGTGCAGCGTTACGATGAGTTGTGGAAGTTCCTGCTGGCCTTTTGGCTTTATAACGATGGTATCGGTACCATTATCAAAATGGCCACGATTTACGGGGCAGAGATCGGTATTGGCTCGACCGACCTCATCGGCACCTTGTTGCTGGTGCAGTTCGTTGGCATCCCCTTTTCCTTCTTCTTCGGCTGGTTGGCGGGCAAAATCGGTACCAAGCGGGCCATCTACATCACCCTGGCGGTCTATACCCTGATCTCTATCGGCGGCTACTTCATGAGCGCGGCCTGGCATTTCTGGCTGCTGGGGCTGGCGGTAGCCACCGTGCAGGGTGGTTCTCAAGCGCTGAGCCGTTCGCTCTTCAGCCAGATGGTGCCCAAGAGCCAATCGGCCGAGTTTTTCGGCTTCTTCAGCGTTTCGTCCAAATTCGCGGGTATTTTCGGCCCTTTGCTCTTTGGGCTGGTGGGCCAACTAATGGGCAGCAGCCGCCTGAGCATCGTCTCCATCATCCTGTTCTTCATTCTGGGCGGGTACATCCTGACCAAAGTGGATGTGGAAGCCGGGATGCAAGTAGCCAAGGAAGAAGAGGCTTTGCTGGCCCAGGAAGCCGTGGGCGCCTGACGGGCCCTCGGAAACGCACACCACCCCCAGGCCAGGTTCCCCTGGCTCTGGGGGTGGTGCTTTTTCCCGGTGTTCCGGCAGCCGACCTCTGGGGGTGGTTGCCAGAACCGAGGGGAGGTCTCTTCCTTCAGTTCTGGTCTGGCTTTCTCGCTTCGTGGCTCCCCAACCAGGAGCGCACGGCTTCCTCGTTGAAGAGATGGGGAGCTTCCACATAAATACCGCGGGCGCTCACGGCCACCCGGCCATCAGGCAGGCGCAGTTCGGCCTGGGTGTACATGGCGCGGCTATCGCAACCAGTGATGCGGGCCTCCACGCTGACGGGCTGGCCCAACGGCACGGGGCGATGGTAGTCCACATTGAGATTGACGGCGACCACGGTGTGCCCGGCGCTCCAGATCGCCGCGCCCATGGCTTCGTCGAGCACGGCCGCCGAAGCGCCGCCGTGGGCGAAACCGGGCGGCCCTTGTTGGGCTTCGGTAAAAATCACCGTGGCCGTAATGCGGCCATCGGGCTGGGCGAACCAGGTGACGCCGATGCTCTGCGGGTTGCTATGGCCACAAACGAAACACGGCCCGTGATCGGGGAGGGGCCGCGTATCTGGGGGAGGGGATGATTTCTTCATCGGGGAACTCCTTGGCTTGTTTGATGGGTCGCTGACGCATGCGACGCGGCAATATGGAGCGTTTCGGGCGTGGCCGAACCATTTCTCAGAACAGGAGCATTCCCAGGGCCAACAGTCCACCATACAACAAGGTCAACTTCCCGGTCAGGGCCAGCAGGGCGTTCAGTTCTCGCCCCTGCAGGCGCCCTATTGCGCGCGCGGCCAGCGCCGCCATGGGGGCCGAGAGCCAGACCAGCAACACCCCCAAAGGCGCCCTGCCCAGGCCCACCAGTACGGTGGGAAGCAGGTAGGGCAGCCCCAGGAGCAAAGCGTAAAACCTGCGCGTCCTCTGGGGACCCAAGCGTACGGCCAGGGTATGCTTGCCCGCCTGGGCGTCGTTGGCTAAGTCGCGGTAGTTGTTGACGGTGAGGATCCCTGTGTTGAGCAGGCCCAGCCAGGCTCCGGCCCACCAGGCCAGGGGGGTAACGGCGTGGCGTTGTAGCCAGTAGGTGCCCACCACGGCGAACAGGCCGAAGTAGAGAAACACGAAGACCTCGCCCAGCCCATGATAGGCCAGGGGATACGGCCCGCCAGTGTAGGCCAGCGCGGCGAGGATGGCGGACAGGCCGATGGCGAGAATGGGCCAGCCGCCGACCCAGACCAGGTAAAGCCCCAGGGCCAACGCCAGCCCGAAGGTGAGCCAGGTCGCCCGCCACATGGCCTGAGGGGTGACCAGGCCTAAGGCCGTGGCCCGTGGTGGGCCTAACCGTTCGCCCACGGTGTCGGCCCCTTTTTCGAAGTCTTGCACATCGTTGACGAAGTTCACACCGATTTGAAGCAGCAGCGCCGTCAGAAGGGTGACCCCCGCCGTCGGCCAGTGAATGGGGCCCTGGTGGGCGGCCAAACCCAGGCCGGCGAGAACCGGCGCGATAGCCGCCGGCAGGGTCTTAGGGCGTGCGGCCATGATCCAAATTTGCGTCTGCGTCCAAGAGGTTTGCCTTTCCATGCGCCTCTCCCATTGCTTGGCTTGGTTTGCTGGCAGCGGCGCTAATTGTAGCATATCGTGGACCTTCTTTGGCGTTCGAACTCCTCCTGACTGCAGGTTGCCTTGTCACCGGAGCGGTTTGTTTATAATGGGTGTCAACCGGCACGATGAGGCGCTATACAACAGGTTGAGGCGAGAACGCCTTTGGACGGACATCGCTCGCGCTACGGCAAGGCGAATCGATCGCCACCTTGGAAGAACGATTGTCAGGAGAGCGTACAATGGGTAACTTTTCACCGGTTTCCCCAGATTTGCGGGTGTACGAGGACATTTTGCAGACCATTGGCTGGACGCCCCTTAGTGCGGCTACGCCAGGTCACCCCGGCGTATACCCTGCCCGGTGTACGCTAAGGTGGAGTTTTTCAACCCTGAGGACTCGGTAAAGGACCGCATTGGGGTGCGCATTATCGAAGAGGCCGAACGGAGCGGGAAACTGAAACCCGGCGGGCGGCACGGTGGTGGGCCTGGCTTTGGCCTGTGCCTTGAAGGGCTACAAGGCGATCTTTGTCATGCCCAACAAGATGAGCTAGGAGAAGGTGCAACTGTTGCGCGCTTTTGGCGCGGGGGTGATCATCACCCTTACGGCGGTGCCCCCGGAGGAGCTGCGTTCGTACACAATGTCGCCAGGCGCATCGTGAGGAAACCTCCAACGCCATCCTGGCCAATCAGTATCACAACCCTGCCAACCAAGAGAGCCATTACCTGACCACCGGTCCCGAGATTTGGGAGCAAACCCAGGGCGGGTGACCGATGTAATTATCGGCATGGGCACAGGAGGAACTATTACTGGGGTGGGGCGCTACCTGAAGGAACAGAACCCAAACATTCGCATCGTTGGCGTGGACATCAAGGGAGCCATTTTGAAAGAGTTGTGGGAAAACCGGGGAAAGGTGCACCCGGGCGTTGAGGCCCGCCCTACAAAGTCGAGGGCATTGGAGAGGATTTCCTCCCCTCGACGCTGGATTTGAGTGTCATCGGCGAGGTTGTCCGGGTCAGCGACAAGGAATCCTTCTTGTGGGCACGCCGCCTGGTACGCGAAGAGGGAATTTTCGCCAGCGGCTCTTCTGGTTCCGCATTGGCGGCCGTGGCCCGGTATTGCCGTCGATTGACCCACGACCGACTGGTGGCGGTTATCTTCCCGGACAGCGGATCCCGGTATCTCTCCAAGGTGTTCGACGACAACAGGATGCGGGAGAACGGCTTTCTGGAAGAGGAGAGCGCCCATCGTCGGCCCTCCGCCCCCGACTTTTCCGCCCTCTGCCTTGCTGGACGAAGTGCTCCCCGTGCTCCTGGAGAAGGAGGTGGTCGTGGTGGTGGAAAACGAGCGCCTGGTGGGCACCCTGACCAAAATCGATGTGCTGGATTTCATCGCCCAGTCTTTGTGGCCGGCAAGGTGGGGCACGCGGTAAGAGAAGCGCGGGCGTAATCCTTACGCTTGCGCTCTCCCCTCGACAGAGGGCCGCGGGCCCTCAAATCCTGGCCAGGGCCTGCTCCAGGTCGGCCCGTGGGTCATGGCCGAGGGCACTTCGATAAGGGATTCCACGCCGCCTAAGGATTCGTCCAGGGCGAACAGGCGCGTCCCCTCAGCCACGCGCACGGCGGCTGCCGCGCTGCCTTGTGCCACGAAGAACACCATCCCCCTCGCCGTTGCGCATTTGCCACTGAGCGATGACGACCTGGGGTGCGAAGGATGGTAGGGGTAAAGCCCCTGACCCACTTTGGGATGCCCGGCCAGGAAGTCGGCCACGGCGGCCGCGTTGGCGGCGTGGCGGTCCATCCGCACGGGCAGGGTCTTGATGCCCCGCAGCACCAGGAAGCAGTCCATCGGGCCCGGCACCGCGCCGACGGCGTTCTGCAGGAAGGCCAGGCGTTTGTAAGTCTGGGCCTGGTTGGTGACCACCGCGCCGCCCACCACATCGGAGTGGCCGCCCAGATACTTGGTGGTGGAGTGAATGACCAGGTCTGCCCCCAGGTCAAGGGGCCGCTGAGGTAAGGCGTGGCGAAGGTGTTGTCCACCATCAGAAAGGGGCGGTTGGGGTGGGCGTGGGCCATCTGGGCCAGAGCGGCGATGTCGGTCACCCGCAGCAGGGGGTTGCTGGGCGTCTCCAGCCAGATCATGCGGGTTTCGGCGCGCAGGGCAGCGGCCACCTGCCCGGGGTCCGTGGTCTCCACGAAGGTGAAAGTCAGGCCGTAGCGGCGCAGCACTTTGTCGAACAGGCGAAAGGTGCCGCCGTAGACATCATTCCCGGCGATCACATGGTCGCCGGGGTTCAGCAAACGGGGCACGGTGTTGATGGCCGCCATGCCTGAGGCGAAGGCCAGGCCGTAGGATGCGCCTCCAGGGCGGCCTGCGCGGCCTCTAAGGCGGCGCAGGTGGGGTTTTTGGTGCGGGAGTATTCGTATGTACCCCCCCGCGCGCGGTTTGCCCACGCCGTGTTGCACACAGGTGGAAGTCTGTTAGATGGGGGTCATCGCCGCCCCGGTTTGCGGGTCCGGCTCCACGCCGGCGTGGATGCACAGAGATTCGAGGCGTATGGGACAACTCCTCGTTTTTACCAGGTGGGTGCCCTCATTCTACCAGACCCGTGCCGTTAGGGTAGGCGCGCCACAGCGGTGCGGCCTGGCGGAGGTGGAGGCGATCGTGCTCGGCGATGAGACCTACCAGTTCGGTCAGGTGGATGGAGCCGAGCCGGGCATGGCGGGCGGGTCGCACCCAGTCGGCGGGGGGCAGGTTCTGGAGCAAGGTCAGTGTCTCCAGGCGCAGGGCGACGAAGCGGGCCAGGACTTCCGCACCGTCCTGGTGTTGGTCAACACCTTCTTCGGCCTGGCGCTCGGTCTCGATGTGGGGCAAGAAAGGGTTGTCTTCGGTGAGCACCCTGCGTAAGTGAGGAAGATGAACCTCGGCCTCCACATCGCGAAGATGGCAGAGGATCTCGGTCAGGCTCCAGGAGCGGGCGTCCGGACGGCGATGCCAGGCCGCAGGGGGCAGGGTGGCGATGGCCGTATGAAAGGCGGCGGGTGTGGCGCGCAGGCGGTAGAGGTAGGCTTCCCGATGCTCCATTTGGGGCAGCAAAGCCTCTGGGGGCGTGTTTTCCAGCCAGGGCAGCATCCCTTCCAGAGGTCCGGCGCCGTGGGGGGCGGGCAGGTCTGGGGGTGGACTGTCGGTCACCCAGTAAGTGGACAACCCTAACCGGCGGGCGGAGGCGATGTCGTCTTCTGGGGCGTTCCCTATCATCACCACCGGCCCCTCCGGGCAGCCCAGTTGAGCCAGCAGCTCGGCGAAAAAGGCGGGGTGCGGCTTGACGAAGTGAAAGGTCTCGTAGCCGGGGATGAGGTCGAAGTGTGCGGGGTCCAGCCCGGCCCAACGCAAGCGCTCGACGATGGCCGCGCGGGGGAAGAGGGGGTTGGAGGCCAGGGCCAGCCGGTAGCCTCGGGCGCGGGCGGCGGTGACCAGCCGTTGCGCGGCGGGGCGGGGCGCGGTGAGGTGGCGCAGCCGGGGAAAGACCTCGGCGTAAAAGCGCGCCAGGCGTGGGGCCAGCGCCGTGGGATCCAGGCCCAGGGCGGGGTAAAACAGCGCGTCGAAGGTCTGTTGGAGCGTGTGGGTGGAGTCCTCGTTGGCGTACATGCACCGTGTACCGGCCAGCAAGGCGTTGATCATGGCTTCGGGGTCGGCCTGGTCGCACAGGTCCTCGGCAGGGCTTTCAGATAGGCCGGGATGAAGGTATCCATGCCGTTGGTGAGCAGGGTGTCGTCCAGGTCGAGGAGCAGGGTGAGCGTCATGGTGCCTCCGTGTCGTCGGAAGGGCGGTCGGGCGCTTGCTGCGCCAGATAGCCTTCGACCACCTCATGCAGTTGCAGGGCGTGCTCCAACAATCAATGCCTGGGGCGAAAGGCGGCGCAGGCGTGGGGCCAGCGGCTGTGGCGTGTGGAACTGGTGGGGGCGGTGGTGCCAGGCCCAGAGCAGCGCGGCCATATGCTTGCCCCGGCCGTCGCGCGCTCGGCCGGGAAGGTGCAGCGCGCCCCTCGGATCCCTGAGCCTCCAAGGTGACGCGCACGCGGTAGGGCTCGACCGCCTGACCCTGGCACAAGGCCAGCAAGGTGGGGCCATAGCGCCGCAACGCGGCGAGGCGCCCGGCGCGGTAGTAGGCCAGGCCCCGGCGGGCGACCTCCGGGCCCACCTAATGCCAAATCGCCTGCCGCGAGAGGCGCGGCAGGCGAGAGTGAGCCGCTTGAGCGGTCATGGTGCTTCTCTGGGATGGGGCGTTCCCCTTGCGCGCGGCGACTTTACCCCTCCGGTGTGCCGATGCGGTTGGTCAGGCTGCCCACCCGTTCGATGGTCAGCGTGATCACGTCGCCGGGGGAGAGCCACTGGTCGGTTTCCATCCCGCTGCAGCCGGGGATGGTACCGGTGGCCATGACCTCGCCGGGGACCACTTTCTCGCCCAGCGAGGCGTAGGCGACCATCTCGGCCAGGCTGTGCTGTGGGCCGGCTGTGGTGCCTTCGCCCCAGGTTTGCTCATTGACTGTGACGCGCACGGCCAGGTTTTCCACATAAGGCAGCACCTCGTCGGCGGTCACCACTTCCACGCTCATCCCGTTGGCAAAGCTCTTGGCCTTGACTGGGCCGAAGCCACTCATCATTTCGGGGTACTGCACATCCCGGGCGCTGAAGTCATTGATGACCACGAACCCGCCGACGGCTTGCAGCGCTTCCTCCGGCGTGGCGTTGTAGAGCGGGCGGGCGATGACCACCCCGAGTTCCAGTTCGTAGTCCAGGGCCTGGGTGTAAGCCGGCCAGGGGATGGTCTCCCCTTCGGTGTAGAAGTTGATCGGGCTGCCCATGTAGTAGATGGGCTTTTCGTACCAGATAGGCTTGGGGCGGAGTTTGGGGTGGGGTTTGCCCGTGAGGCGTTCGTAAAGCGCCAGGGGCTTCCACATTCGAGGGAGAAAGCGCCTGACCAGCCCTTTGGCGGCGTGGATGACATGCTGCTCGTAGAGCATGAAATCGCGGAAGGTGCGCGGTGTGAAGGGCAAAATTGGACTGGGGTCGAAGCGCCCGGCAAAATCGGTCGCGCCGATCGCATCCAGCAGACGTCGGGCCTCCTCTTGGGCGGCTTCCCCGGCCTGGAGGAAGGCCACCACATCCTGGGCCGTACGGTCCAGGGTAGGGTAATCCTGCGCGCCGAAGGTTTCCAGCGCCGGTACCAGGGGGACCCATCGGCCTTCGTGTTCCACGACCACCGAGTAGACGGCGGATGACGGTTCGTTCAAGCGTGCGCGGCGCAGGCGCATCGATTCCTCCCTCAGTCCTCCAGAATGGCCACCACGCGCGCCGGGCCGGCGCTGCCACCCTGCACCTTGAGTGGGAAGCAGGCTACCTTGAAGCCGAAAGGCGGCAGTTTGCCCAGGTTGACCAGGCGCTCGATTTGCGCGTAGGGCAGGTCCACCTGATGCGCGGCCCAGAACACCCCGGGCTTCCCGGCCTGGAGCGCCTTTTGCGCCTGCAGGTCCAGGGGTTCATCCCAGCCCCAGGCATCGATGCCCATCACGCGCACGCCTTGTTCGTAGAGCCAGATGGTCGCCTCGGCGGTCACCCCGGGGCCGCGGAAGAGATAGTCGGGCGCGTTGTAGTAGGCGTCCTGACCGGTGCGCACCAGCACGATATCCAGGGGCTTGAGGGTGTAGCCAATGCGCTGCAGTTCGGCCTGAATGTCGGCCACGGTGACCGGGTCGCCTTTACCCTTGTGTGTCATGTCCAGCACCACCCCGTCGCTGAAGAACCACTCCAGGGGCAACTGGTCGATGGTAGGCGCGGGTTTGCCCTGGATGGTGCTGTTGTAGTGGTAGGGTGCGTCCACATGGGTGGTGTCGTGGGTGCCCAAGCGGGTGATGGTCTCGGTCGCCCAGCCTTCCCCGTTGCGAAACAGGTGGGGCGGCACCTTGAGCAGCGCCTGGGCCTGAGCGGCACCGGCCTGATGGTCGTGATATTCGATTTCCACGCGCAGGAAGGGCGGCGTGCCCTCCGGGCTGGGGGCAATGGGGGCCGAAAGGTCGATGAAGCGGGGCATGGTTCTTCCTCCAGGGATGGGAATGGGTTACAGAACAAAACACAGGGCAGAGCGAATGGATGCGTAGGCCGTCGGACGCTGGAAGGGTGCCGGAGCCGCATCGTCGGTGCCTGCCCTGGCAAAACCCTTTCCGGCTGCGGGCCGGAAAACGAAAATGGCCCACCAGGGGGCGCTTTCGCGCCATAGGTAGGATTCAACTCACCCGCGTCACATATTCCCCGGTGCGGGTGTCCACGCGGATGACATCGCCCTGGTTGACAAAGGCCGGCACGGTGACTTCCATTCCGGTCTCGGTGACCACCTTTTTCGTCAGGCCGGTGGCCGTGTCGCCTTTGACGGCCACTTCGGCCTGCGCCACCTTCAGGTCCACCGTGGTGGGCAACTCAACATCCAACGGCTCGCCTTTGTAGAAGGTCAGTTTGACTTCCATGTTGTCCTTGAGAAATTTGGCGCCGTCGCCCAGCACATCGGCGGGGATGCCGTATTGTTCGTAGGTCTCCGTGTCCATGAAGTAGTATGTGTCGCCGTCGGTGTACAGGTACTGGGCGTTGTGGTAGTCCAGTTGGATGTCCTGCACCGTGTTGCCGCTGGGAAAGGTGCGCTCGATGATAGCGCCAGAGCGCAGGTCTCGGGCTTTGATGCGAATGGTGGCTTTGCCCCGTCCGGGCTTGTGGTGATGGTATTCCAGCACCCGGTAAATGTTACCGTCCAGTTCAAAGGTCACACCTTTGCGGAGATCATTGACATCAATCATAGTTCAACCTCGGAAGGGGATAGGA
>DUEP01000102.1 GCA_011176535.1 Anaerolineae bacterium
CGCGCTGGCGACGGCTAAGGCACGGCTACGCGAAGCCCGCGCCTCCCGCCCCCGGCCCGAAACCACCTCCCAGGCCCTCACCGCCTGGAACGCCCTCGCCCTGCACGCCCTGGCCGAGGCCGGCTTCCACCTCGCCCGCCCCGACTATCTCGCAGCCGCCCGGCGCAACGCCCGCTTCCTCCGCGACCACCTCTGGGACGGCGCCACCCTACACCACATCTGGCAGCAGGGGCAAGCCAAAGGGCCCGGTTACCTGGCCGACTACGCCGCCCTGGGCCTGGCGCTGCTGGCCCTCTATCAGGCCACCGGCGAGGTCGAGTGGTTCACCTGGGCCGAGGCCCTGGCCGAGGCCATCCAGCAACGCTTCGCCGACCCGGACGAACCAGGCTACTTCGACACCGCCGCCGAACACGACACGCCTCTCGCCCGACTCAAAGCCCCCCAAGACAGCGCCATGCCCTCCGGCAACAGCCTGACGGCCACCTTCTACCTGCGCCTGGCCGCCTTCACCGGCCGAGGCGACCTGCGCCAGCGGGCCGAGGCCCTGCTCAAGCCGTTGCAAGCCGCCATGGCCCGCTATCCCACCGGGTTCGGCCAGTGGCTGGTGGCCCTGGACTTCGCCTTAGGGCCCCAGCAAGAAATCGCCATCCTGGGCGACCCCGCCGCGCCGGAGACGCAGGCCCTGCTGGCCGTGCTGCGCCGCGCCTATCTGCCCCGCGCCGTGTGGAGCGTGGCCCCGTTACCCCTCCCGCCAGGCGCCCCGGCCCTCTTCCACGACCGACGACTGAAAGAAGGGCGCCCCACGGCCTATGTGTGCCAGCACTTCGCCTGCCGCCTGCCGGTGACCACGCCCGCAGCCCTCCGCGACCAACTGGCCGCGGCGCAATCCGAAACCATGGAGGACGAGGACGCACTATGAGCCTCACCTATCGCCCCACCCTGAGCCGCGCGCAGCTTTCCCTGTTGCGGCTGCTGAGCACCTTGTTCCTGCTCGTAGCCATCGGGCTGCTGGTGGTGGAACTGGTGCGCTACAGCCGTTACCGCAGCCTCTACCCCACCGGCACCACCATCGCCGGGGTGCCCGTCGGCGGGCTGGACCGCGAACAGGCCGCTCAGCGCCTGCTGGAGACCTTCAACCGCCCCGTAGAACTCCATTACGGCGAGCAGGTCATCCTCCTTTCGCCCGCCGTGGCCGGGTTCGAACTGGATATCGAGGGGATGTTGGCCGTGGCGGACCAGGCCCGTACGGCCACGCCTTTCTGGCAGGGGTTCTGGAACTTCCTGTGGGGACAGCACACCCAACCTGTGGATGTTCCCCTCCTCTACACCTATTCCGAGACCCGGCTCCGCACCTACCTACAACACGAGGTGGCGGCCCGCTACGATCAGCCGCCCACCCCGCCCCAACCCATCGTGGGCACGGTGCGCTTCAGCCCAGGCGAACCCGGTTCCACCCTGGATATCGACGCCGCCATCCCGCTCATCGAAAAGGCCATGGAGCAGCCCGAAAACCGGCGGGTCATCCTGCCCATCAAACGCACCCAACCCGCCCATCCGGGGCTGTACACCCTCAAGGTGTTGCTCAAACAAACGGCCATTTTGCACGACTTCCACGGGATCCTGGGGGTGTACCTGCTGGACCTGCAGACCGGCCAGGAACTCCACTTCGTCGCCAAGGGCGGCCAGGACCTGCCCATCCCCCCGGAGGCGGCCTTCACCGCGGCCAGCACCATCAAGATCCCTATCATGATTTCGGTCATGCGCCGGGTGGATTACGACAACCTGCCCGAAGAGAACGAAATCCGCCGCTGGATGGAGCAAATGATCACCCTCTCGGGCAACGACCCAGCCGACTGGCTGATGGAGAATGTGGTCGATAAGGTCCGTGGGCCGCTGGAAGTGACCAAAGACATGCGGGCCCTGGGGCTGAAGAACACCTTTCTGGCGGGATACTTTTACCCCGGCGCGCCGCTGCTGGCGGTGGTCAAAACCCCGGCCAATCAGCGCACCGATGTGAACACCGACCTGGACCCGTACAATCAGACGGCGGTCAGCGAGTTGGGGATGTTGCTGACAGACATCTACCAGTGCGCGGCCGACGGCGGCGGCACCTTCGCCGCTGTGTGGCCCGGCCAGATCACCGCCCGCGAGTGCCGCACCATGCTCGACCTACTCTCCCGCAACCGCATCGCCCGCCTGTTGGAGGAAGGCGTGCCCGAAGGCACCCGCGTGGCCCACAAGCACGGCTGGGTCACCGGCCCGGACGGCTACATGCACACCATCGGCGACGCGGGCATCATCTACACCCCCGGCGGCAACTATGCGCTGGTCATATTCATCCAAGACAACAACCCGCTCATCTGGGAGCCCTCAGCCGCCATGTTCGCCGACTTAGGCCGAGCGGTGTACAATTACTTCAACACGAGGTAGAGGGGCGTGAGGCGTAAGTCGTTAAGTCGTGGGTCGTAGTTCGTTCGGGCAGAAGGGGGAAACAGCTCGCGGATGACGCGAAAAGGCGCGGATGAGCACGGATGTTGGGCGAGGGTTCGACTCCCGTGCCTGCACTGAGCCGCCCAAGTGCTATCGCGCCTTCCGCCTTAGCCCCCGGCGTTATCCTACCCTCTGTAGCTCCGCTTCCCTTTGCGCCAGTCCTTCCTTGGCGTCCTCTCTTGGCGCCCTTAGTGACACTCCCTCGGCGCTTTGGCGTCCCCTACTTGGCACCCTTGGCGTCTCCCTCCTTGGCGGTCTCAGATGCCCGCCAGGCGCGCCACAAGGCCTCGCCCAGGTCGGCCAGGTGGGGTGGTAAGGGCGGCAGATGGAGCGTCTCGCTCCGGCTGAGGGCGGCCAGCCAGGCCCAGCGCCGCTGGGCTTCTTCGTCCAGCCCGGCGGCGCAGGC
>DUEP01000103.1 GCA_011176535.1 Anaerolineae bacterium
AGAAAGGCTGGCCGAGGTTTTCAGAGAATTGACACAACGAGGCGTGTTTGCCATGCTTTCCAACGCAGATACCTCTTTCATTCGCTCTCTGTACAAGGATTTTTACATCCTTTCAGTAAAAGCGCCACGCTTTATCAACAGCAAAGGGAACCGGCGAGGCCCCCAGCCGGAAGTCCTGGTGATCAACTACCCACCTTCGACGGCGGGCATGCTTATCGAACCCTCGTCCTCACAATATCACACCACCTGAGCGAGAACCGCCTCAGTCTTCCCTGCTCCTCGATGCGAAAAGCGCCCCCTTCAAGCCCAGGCCTTGAAGGGGGCTTTACTTGATGAAGCCTGTTGTATAATCATCCATGCCCGCTGTCCCCAGTTCCGTTCACCTGAAGGCCAGGATATGGACCCGGTCGAGGAAATCAAATCCCGTTTGGATATTGTGGACATCGTCTCCGAGACGGTGCAACTGCGCAAGTCGGGGAAGAACTACATCGGCTTCTGCCCCTTCCATCCCAACACGCGCACCCCGGCTTTTGTGGTCTTTCCGGAGACGGGCACCTGGCACTGTTTTGGCTGCCAGAAGGGCGGTGACCTCTTCGCTTTCGTCATGGAGCGCGAAGGCTGGGACTTCGCCGAGGCGCTCAAACATCTGGCGCAGCGGGCCGGTGTCGAACTGCGTCCCCGCTCCCCGCAGGCCGTCCAAGAGGCCGAAGAACACGAGCGGCTGCGCCATCTGCTGGAAGAGGCGGCAACTTTTTTCCGCCATCACCTGCGCTCCCCGGCGGGCAAGGCTGCCCTGGATTATCTCCACCGCCGGGGCCTGACCGACGAGACCATTGAGGCCTGGGGGTTGGGCTACGCCCCCAACGCCCGTGACACCTTGTTGCACTTCTTCCGTGAGAAAGGCTACGCCGTTGAAACCCTGCTCCAGGCCGGGCTGCTTTCCCAACGCGACGATGACAGCGTGTACGACCGCTTCCGCCATCGGGTCATGTTCCCCATCCGCGACGCCCAGGGACGCATGGCCGGCTTCGGCGCCCGTACCCTAGATCCCGAAGGCGTACCCAAGTACCTCAACACGCCGCAAACCCCCCTTTTCGACAAGGGCAGTCTGCTTTACGGTCTGGACAAAGCCCGCCAGGCCATCCGCAAGCAGGATCAGGTGGTGCTGGTCGAAGGCTACATGGATGTGATCGCCCTGCACCAGGCCGGTTATGCCAACGCCGTCTCGCCCATGGGCACGGCTCTCACCGAAGCCCATTTGCGCCAACTCAAGCGCTATACCCGCAACATCGTGCTCGCCCTGGACCCCGACGAAGCCGGACAACGGGCCGTGCTGCGCAGCCTGGAAGTCGCCCGCGAGACCCTGAGCGACACCCCCCAGTTCACCTTCGACCCCCGCGGCTGGCTTCGCCGGGAATCCCGTTTCAACGCCGCGTTGCGGGTGGTCACCCTCCCCGAAGGGCAGGACCCCGACGAGATGGTGCTGGCCAACCCGCAGGCCTGGGAAGCGCTGGTGGCGCAGGCCCAACCCATCGTGCTTTTCGTGCTCGAGACCGCCCTGCAAGGCCAACCCCTGGAAGACCCGAAAGTCAAGGCTCAACTGGCCGAACGGTTGGTTCCTCTCATCATGGAAGTGGCCAGCCCGGTAGAGCGGGACACTTACCTAAACCTCCTGGCCCGACGCCTGGCGGTGGACGAGAGCAGTCTGCTGGCCCTGGTCCCCCGCGCCGCAACCCGACGCCGCCCCCGTCGCGTTAGGAGGGGCCCGGAGCGAACCTCAGAGGGGGCACCCCAACCCCAGGGTGCGGCACCTCCTCCAAGTCCGGCGGTAATCCGGCACCAGATGGAACAAATCGCCTTGGGGTTGTTGCTTCGCGACCCGGAAATGGTCTTCCTCATCAATCGTCGCCTGCGAGAGGAGACCCTGCCGCCTCTGGTGGTGAAAGACTTCGAGCACACGGCTCACCGCACCCTGTTCGCTCTGGTGCAGAAGGCCGTGGAACAGCACGAGAGTTCCCCTGCAGATTATCTCCAGCACCACCTGCCCCCCGACCTGTTGAGCACGGCCGATCAACTGCTGGCCCTGACCACCGACTTGGCCCAACGCCCGGAGCGGCAACGGCTGGAAGAGACCACCCGCCTGATGCTCCATTTGCGCCTCCACCGTCTCAACCAGCAAGTACAGCAACTGCGCTTTTTGCTCCAGGAGGCCGAGGCCGAACAGGACCCGGAACAAACGGCCCAATTGCAACGGCGATTGGTGGAAGCCCTGCGCCTGCGCCGGTTGGCCGAAGAGGCCCTCCACCGGCTGCCTCAGTGGACCCTCTGAAGCATGCCCTGCCCTGGGACGGCATCGCCATCCCCCGGGCTCCGCACGTGAGGAGAAAGCATGAGCAGCGAAACCCTCTGGTTGCCCGATGAAGAAGAGGGCGCGCCTGCCCCTCAGGACATCGACGAAGGGGAAGAGATGGCCGCCGAAGAGGCCCACCGCGAAGACCTGGGCAGCGACACGGTACGCCTTTACCTCTGGGAGATCGGGCGCACCGAATTGCTCACCGCCGATCAGGAATTCTGGCTGGCCACCATGGTGGACGCCCAACGGCGGCTGACCAACCTGCAAACCCATCACCCCCTGGCCCAAAAGCGCCACGGTGCCAAAGGGCTCTTCCGCGCGTTGTACGCCGAGATGGAAACCGCCTGGACCCGCGTGCTGGAAGACCTAGCCCGTTGGGAGGTGGACCCTCCGGAGTTCGTTCTCTTGCTCACCGAGGCGCAGATGCTGCACGAAACCTGGAAGAGCGATGTGCCCTCGTATCTGCGTTCCTTCCTCAACCAAGGCAACTGGGGGAAAGACGCCCTTTGGGACAGTATGGCGGCCAACGCATATCAGGTCTTCGTGGCTGCGTACATCTTGCCTCCCGAGTTGGCCGAACCGCTAAAGGATTTCTATCAGCGAAAGCAGCGCCTGCCTTCCCGGCGCACCTTCGCGCGCTACCTGGAGCAGGCCGAGGACAGCCTGGAACCGGCCCTGGCCGCCGTGGCCCAACGGGCCAAGATGGCTGAGGAAGCCCTCATTCGGGCCAACCTGCGCCTGGTGGTGGCCTTTGCCAAACGCTACATCGGCCAGGGCAGCCCCTTCCTGGACCTAATCCAGGAAGGCAACATCGGCCTGCTCAAAGCCGTGCACAAGTTCGACCCCGCGCGGGGGTACAAGTTCAGCACCTACGCCACCTGGTGGATTCGCCAGGCCATCACCCGCTCCATCGCCGAGCAGGCCCGGACCATTCGCCTCCCCGTACACCTGCTGGACACCCTGCATCGGCTGACCCGCCTGCAACGGGAACTGGCCCAAACCTACGGTCGGGAACCTACCCTGGAGGAGTTGGCGGTCGAGGGAGGCTTTCTTTCCGCCGAAGACGCGGCGGCCGTACGTGAGGCCTGGGCCACCAAGCGTCCCCTCCCCCCCCTGCTGGCCCAACGCCTGGAAGCCGCCGTCCAAAAAGTGCGCGACCTCATCCGCGCCTCGGTGGAGCCGGTCTCGCTGGACGCGCCCGTGGGCGACGAGGAGGACGCCGACCTGGCCGATTTCATCGAAGACGAAGACGCCACGCAGCCCATCGATTACGCCGCCCGCGAACTGCTCCGGGAGCAAATCCAGTCGGCCCTAGCTGCCCTCAGCGAACGCGAGCGCCAGGTGCTCGAATTGCGCTTTGGCCTGCTGGACGGCAAAAGCCACACCCTTGAAGAGGTGGGGCGCCACTTCAACATCACCCGCGAGCGGGTGCGCCAAATCGAGGCCAAAGCCCTGCGCAAACTACGCCACCCTTCGCGCAGCAGGCTACTGCGCGACTATCTCCAGTGAAGCCGAAACCTGAGGGCTGCCCCGGTGCCTCAAGGCGAGAGCGTCCCTGGCTTCCACGAGGGGATGGGACCAAAATCCCCCCGGTCCATCCGGTCGAGGAAGGCCCGGGCCGCCTTCAGATATGGCAATTCTTGACGATTCTCCGGCATGAGATGGCGCAGCAAATCGATGCGCAGCCGCCGCAGCAACTGCTCTTCTTTATCCCCCCACTTTCCCAACAAACGCAACCCATAAAGGGCCTGGAAGGCGTTCCACATGAGCGGGATGCGGTCAAACTGGGCCTCGCTCTCGCGGAAATGCCTTTCCGCCTCCCCGGGCTTGCCCCGCAGCAGGTTCAAGTACCCCATCAGGGTATGGGTCCAGGCAACATAGATGGGCATGTTTTTGGCCTGGGCTTCCCGGTGGGCCCGGTGGGCCTGCTCCTCGGCCAGGTCCCATTGCCGATGGTACATCCCCAGGAGTGCCAGGGCGGTTCGGATGGGCACGACCAGCAGATAAGCCCCGCGCTCCAGCCCGACATCCAGCGCATTGCCCAGCAGCATGGCCGCCACTTCCGGCTGCCCCTGCCAGGCATACACCAGCCCCAGGCGATGGAGTATATTGAACTTGACGAAGGACTCCTTGGCCCGCTCCTGGGCACGCAGGAAATAAGGCATGGCTTCATCCAACGCACCCAGAGCGAGGAAAATATCCCCCTGAATGCGCAGAGCCGTGGCCTCGATTTCGGGATGGTGATATTCCCGCCCCACCTGCAACGCCCTCTCGGCCATGGCCCAGGCCGGTCCCAGATGGCCCAAATCCAGCAAATGCATGGCGCGATACAGATAAGCCGAGCCCAGCAAACGCCATTTCTGCAGGCTCTGCAACCAATCGATAGCCCGAAGCGCCTTTTGCGCTCCCTCCCGGTACTCTCCCAGGTAATAGTGTACAAAGGAAAGCAGGCTCAAAGCCCCGGCCTGGCCGTAGGGACGCCGGACGCCCTCGTACAGCGCCATCGCCCGCTGGGCGCTCTCCTTGGCCTCCCATAAATCCCCGGAAAGCGTGAGGCACATACCCAACTCGTACAAAGCGTCGCCCAGGGCGCGGGCAATATGCGGGTCCTCCTCGCGGCCCTCCCCGAAGGACAAGGCTTCTCGCAGCGTCCGGATGGCCTGGTCGAGATACCCTTGCATGTACTCGTGCACGCCCCGATGAACCAGAGCTTCCATCAAATCGAACACCGTACCCTGGATACGCAAAAACGCCACCGCCTGGTCTGCCTGTTCCTGACCCTGGGGGAAATCGTTGCGAATGATGGCTGCCTCACTGAGGCTGTCGTACCCTACCCCTTGCAGCCACAGGCTTTGCAATCGTTTCCCCGCCTGAACGAGGGCGCGACCTACGCGCTCCACCGTTTCGACATCTTCCACCTCTCGGGCTAAATCGCCCCATTCGCTATATAGGGTCCAGATCTCCTCTTCGTTGAAGACTTCGCCGTGACGCTGCAATAACTCTTCCGCCTGAGCAAAGGCATGATACCCGGCCTCACGGTCACCCAGGCGGATGGCATGCCGGGCTGCCCGCAACCACCAGAGAAAGGCGCGCAGCGTTTCCCCTGCACTTTGATAATGCCGGGCCAGCATGGCGGCCCGCCCATCGGCCCGGGGGCCCAAAAGGGCCTCCAACGCCTCGGCCAGTCTCCTGTGCAGCGCCCAGGCCCGCGGGGGGGATAAACGGCGAGCAATAGCATCCCGCACCACTTCGTGCACGAAACGGTAAGTGTCCTCGACCGTAAGAGGCATAATCAGCTGCGCCTGGATTAATCGCTCCAATGCTTCCCCCAATCGGGCTGCCGACATATCCAGCGCTTGCTGCAACACCCGCACCGAGAAGGTATACCCGACCAACGCGGCCGCCTCCAGCACCGCACGACAGTCGGAGTCCAGCGCAGTCAGCCGCTGCTCGACCAACACCGTAATGGATTCGGGAAACTCATGCTCCGCCAGCGGCTCGCGACCCTGATCGCGCAAACGTTGCCAGTGGCGCAACATTTCCAACGCGAAAAAAGGATTACCTCCAGAGAAGCGCGCCAAGTAGTGCAGCTCCCTTGCGCTAGGAGGGCGCCGTAACGCTTCCTCGGCCAACCGGCGCAAAGCCTCCTCATTCAAAGGGGGCAATGTCTCGAAGAGCGCTCCGGTATTGGCCTGCAGATAATGCAACATCTCCTGCAATTCCGGGGAAATTTCCTCCGAGCGCAAGGCGATTACCGCCGCAGCCTGGGGGAAACGGAAAGGATGACGGCTCAGCACAAACTGCAACGCTCGCCAGGTGGCCCGGTCGGCCCAATGCAGATCATCTACCAGCAAAAGCAAAGGCCGGATGGCGCTGATTTCCCGTAAAATCGCCTGCAAAGCCTGATTGATGGCCCCTTCCCGTCTCTTCAACGCCATAAAATCCGGAGGGCTCAGGTCGGGGAAGTATTGCTGCAACGAGGGGACCAGGGGCAACAAAGGAGCAAGAAGTTCAGGCTGCCGGAACCGTCGCCATACCTCAGGGGCGACCTGTTCGCTCAACGCCTCGGCCCAGGGTTGCAAGGTGAGGTTTTCCTCGCCGCTGTTGCAGGACAACAGCAGCACAGAACACCGGGGGTTTTCGTGGCGGGCCAGCATCTCCAACAGGGTAGTTTTCCCCTGCCCCGCCTCGCCGGTGAGAATGACCACCCGCCCCTGTTGAACCGCGTGAATGAGCCGTTCCAGGATATCCTGACGGCCCACAAAGGGCAATCGTAAAGAAGGGCGCACCCGGAATTGTGGTAACACCTGGTGCGCCCTGGGAACTGGCCGGTCCAAAATCCGTTGAGCCTCCTCGATGATCTCGGGACCCAGGCCACCCTTCAACAAATGGGGACGAACCATCCGCCAGGCATCCCGGGCTTGGCTCATCAATCCGGCCCGACGAAAAGCCCGCAAAGCCAACAAAAGCATCTCCCCGTCATCGGGAAGATGCCGCAACAAACTCATGGCCCAGCGCGCGGCCTGGGCACAGTCCCCGCTATCCCAGGCGTAGCGGGCCAACCGGCGATAGCCCTGATACCGCAGGCTCAGCAAAAGGCGGATCCAATAAACCATCCAGCGGGCATATGCCTCGCCGCCGGGGCCGGGGTCCACCCCTTGGAACGGCTCCATCCCTTGCCAGAGGCCCAAAATGCGCTGCCATTCCAGGGCCATCTCAGTAGGCAGCGGCCCGTTTTGATGCATATGTTCGGCTTCGGCTTCCAGCCGCTGGGCAGTGCTGACAAAAATATTGGCGTCCACCCACAACCGGTCTGGGTCAATCCCCACATACTCGCGAGTGACGCGCAATACCTCCGGGTCGGGGAGGGCCTTTCGCAAGCGACTCAAGGCTTCACGCAGACTTTTGGCGCCGTCAACCGTGCCATCTCCCCACAACAAGTCCACCAATTCCTCACGAGCCACGGGCCGTTGACGCCCCTCCAGCGCCAGGTAGTAAAGCAACGCCCGCACCTTGCGTCGCCGAATACGCAAAGGCTGCTCTTGCCAATAGAGCTGGACGGGGCCAAGCAGGGACAGACGTAACAGGGGCATGTAGGGATATCAGGGCGGGGAAAGGCGGCTAAGATCTCATTGTTCTCTCATAAAATATACCACAAACCTCACGAAGAACCCCCTCCCTTTTCCCTTTTCCCCTTTCGCCCACTTGCCATCTGCTCACAAGAGCTGGCTGCTGGCGACGCGGCGGGCCTGTTGCAACAAGGCCTGAGCCGAGGCCAGGGCTTCGTGGCCCGCGCCCAACATCTGGGCCAATTCGTGCACCCGCGCTTCGCCTTCCAACGGCTCCACCTTCGTGACCGTACGCCCCTGCATGACCTCTTTACGAACCCGAAAGTGTTGGTCACCAAAGGCCGCCAGTTGGGGAAGGTGAGTGATACACAACACCTGGTGATGGCGTGCCAGTCGCCAGAGTTTCTCGCCCACCACAGCGCCCAGACGCCCTCCAATTCCCTGATCAATTTCATCGAAGATCAAAATGGGGGTTCGGTCGGCCTGGGCCAGCACCCGCTTGAGGGCCAGCATCAACCGCGACGATTCGCCGCCCGAGGCGATTTTGGCCAGGGGTTTTAGCCCCTCGCCGGGGTTTGGCGCCAGCAAAAACTCCACGCGATCGATGCCCTGAGCGTCAAAGGCTACCCGTTGCCCATCGGGCAAAAGCAAACCCTGCGGATCCGGACGGCGGGTAAACCCCACCTCAAAACGCGCCCCACTCATGCGCAGGTCGGCCAGTTCGGCTTCCACGGCGCGGCTGAGGCGCGCGGCCGCCTGGCGACGGGCCTCGGACAGAGCCAGGCCTTGCTGGGCCAACACCTGCTCCAACCGCTGCCGCTCTTCCTCCAGTTCGGCGATGCGCTCCTCCGCGTGGGTGATGCTTTCCAACTCTTGACGCGCTTGTTCGGCATAGGCCAAAATCTCGCCCACGGTAGCACCGTATTTGCGCTTCAGGTTTTCGAGCAAAGCCAGGCGCTCTTCCACCGCGTTCAGGCGGCGGGGGTTGAATTCGATGCCTTCCAGATAATCGCGCAGGCGCAGCGCCACCTCGTTCAGCGTCTCCAGCGCGTGGGTCAACACCTCAGCCTGGGCCGTCTGGGTCGGGTCGATGCGGGACAGGGTTTCCACGGCATCCACCGCCTGGCCCAACAAATCGCTGGCCGAAGGGGCCTCAGAGGTCCCCTCCTCCAACACGAGCAACGCCTGACGGGCAGCTTCGGCCAACTTTTCGGCGTTGGCCAGACGCAAACGCTCCTCGCGCAAGGCCTCTTCTTCGCCTTCCTGCAAGTTAGCCGCCGCGATCTCCTCGATCTGGTAGCGCAACAAATCGGCTCGCTGGATGGCCTCACGATCCAGGCGACGCAGGTGCTCCAGTTCTTCCACTACCGCCTTCCAACGGCGATACGCCTCCTGGTAAGCCTCTCGCAGCGGGGCCACACCGGCATAGCGATCCAGCAAAGGCAGGTGCTCCCGTACCCGAAAGAGGGACAGGTGCTCCGATTGGCCGTGCACATCCACCAACCACTGGCCCACCTGGCGCAAGAGAGCGAGGGACACGGTGCGCCCGTTGATGCGGGCCAGGTGACGGCCATTGGCCCTCAACTCCCGGGCCAGCACCACCACCTCGGGGTCGTCGAGCAATTCCTCGGGCTCCAGCAACGCCGCCACCAGGTCCCGCACCTCAGGGGGCACAAGGAACACTCCTTCCACATAGGCCCGCTTTTCCCCCTGACGGATGAAAATGCTCTCTGCGCGATGGCCCAGAAGCAACGCCATAGCGTCCACCAGGATGGATTTCCCGGCGCCGGTCTCGCCGGTGAAAACCACCAGGCCCGGTTCCAGGGACAATTCCAGCCGGTCGATGATGGCAAAATGCTCGATGCGCAGTTCACTCAGCATAGGCTCCGTCGCTCCGCCTCAGACCATGATGCCGGAGAGGCGATAGTACACCCCAGGGGTGACCAGGAAAAGGTAAGCGGCCTGCCAGACCACCGGCAAAAAGGCGGCAAAGGAGCCGTGAGCCAGCCCCACCACACCGGTCAACAAAGCGGGAAGGGAAAGGGGTAACGCGCCCAACACCACGCTTGCCGCGGCCAGCCAGAACAAGGCGCGGCTGCGACGGCGACGGACGACAAACCGAACGGCCTCGGCAATGAAGCCGCCGTACACCGGGGCGAGGAAGATGAGCCAGAAGCCCAACATGGCCGCCAGCAAACTGCCCAGATAGGAAAGCACCACGCCCACCCCCAGGGCCAGGGGATAATCGTACCAGCGGGCGTTATCAAAGCGGCGCCTCAGTTCCCGCACACAATCGGGGCAGCGATAGCCGGTAGGGGTGTGCACAGCGCAGGAGGTGCAAATAGGCTTGCCGCAACGGTTGCAGCGCAGCGAGGCCTCCCGGTCCGGATGATAGGCGCAGAATAACGGTTGCGTATCCTGGGACAGCTGGCTCATGGACGGCCTCCTAAAGTGGGATTCCAGTTCATGTAAGTCGTAATGTTGCGATAGAAGTAATCCCGCCCACGGACACGGATAAACACTAAGGAGTGTTCGCTGCATTGCACCACGATTTCATCACCGGGTTCCAGATCCACCGGGGTTTGCCCATCCACGCTGAGCACCGCCTGATGCTCCACATCGGGAACGAGCCGCACCACACTGCCTTCGTCCAGGACCACCGCCCGATCCACCGAAAGGTGTGGCGCCACGGGGACCAGGAGGATGTTGCGCAAAGTGGGCGGGAGGATGGGGCCGCCGGCGGCCAGAGCATAGGCGGTGGAGCCGGTAGGGGTGGCGGCAATCAGGCCATCCACCGCGTAACGGGCGAGCAAGATGTCGTCCACATAGGCCGCCAAACGCACCGGGCGCACCAGGCGTCCCCGGCTGACCACCACCTCGTTGACCACCTGCCATTTCAACAAGGGGTCGCCCTGGCGATGCAGGGTGGTGGTCAGCATCAAACGCTGCTCGGCCCAATACTCACCTGCCAGCAAACGTTCCAATGCAGGCTGCCACTCCTCCCAGTTGACCTCGATGAGGAAGCCGAACCGCCCCAGGTTGACGCCCAAAATGGGCACCTGCGCCGGGCCGCAAAGATGCCCGGCGCGCAGCATGGTCCCATCCCCGCCCAGGGCGATGCACAAATCCACCTTGCCCTCGGCGACGGGCCGCCGAACCTCGGGGTCGCTCAACAACCCCACCAGCGTCTCCACCCCCTGCTGATTCAAAAACCGAGCCACCTGCTCCCCGCGGGCAAGGCCATCCTGCACCTGGGGGTGCGCCAACACAGCAATCCGGCGAAAGGCGTCGCTCATGAGTCACTCCAAACGCTGATCACAGAGGTCACGAAACCCGCAACCCCGGCAACGAGTCGGGTCCTGATGGGAACGGTCGAAACGCTGGTTCATCTCGGCGCGGCGCATCTCGGCCAGCAGGTCCAGCAGCGCCGTTTTGGCCTCTGGGGTAAACGCCACCTGGTAGGTGGCATGGGGGTAGCGAATGAGGGCATAAGGGGCGGGACGATGCAGGACCTGCTCGACCAGCAGGCAATAAGCCAGGGCCTGCCAGCGATGGTTTTCGTACGGCGCGGTGGGCGTGCGCCCGCTCTTGACCTCCACGGGGATGAGCGCGCGGCCCTGCTCCACCAGGTAGTCGGGCCTGCCGGCAAGGCCCAAAGCCGGGTCGTAAAGGGGCTCGCTCAAAGTGCGCCGCATCCCCACATCTTCATAAAGCACACGACCGTCGGGCAGCCCGGCCCGGCGAAGTCCCTGCCGGGCCAGGGCGAGGAGCACCAGAGCCAGCACCGCCAGCGCCAACCCGACGGTCAACACGACTCACCCTCCGCTCACCCGTAAAGCCAACCCCACGGCCAACATCAGCGCTGCCAACAGCAGCAGGGCCCATCCTACTCCCCGCAGCCAGAGGGCGCGCCACACCAGGCGGCCATGGCGCCGGTGCGCCTCCCGGCCCAAGGCCAGCATCTCTTCATGGGCCGGGCGGTAACCCTGCAAACGATACCCCCAGGCCCGTCGGCAGTAGCCGTATTCGGCGATTTCGGAAACGCGCAGGGTTCGCATCAGTCCTGTTCGCCGTTCCCGCGGGCCAGATACGCCTCCAGGTGCTTCATCTGCCGGGCCAACACATCCTGCCGCAAGGTCAGGGTGAGATCGCCCCGGGTGCGTTCCAGCAAGGAACGCGCGATGTCGGTCAAGCGGCGCAGCCCGCCAGTTACCGCATCGGGGTAATCCATGGTGACCAACACGGTGTAAATCTCGTCCATGTATCCCAGCAAGCGCTCGGCCTCGACGGAGTAACCATGACGCAGCACATCCAGGCAGTGGCGGCGCAGTTCACCCACGGTTTCGGCCAGGCCACGGATGTAAGTGGCGCTTTCCAGGCCCAACTCGTCTGGGGTGGGCAAATGCCCATCGGTGATCAGGGCCAGGGTGATGCTGGCCTCGGCGAATTCCTTGAGGGCATCCTGGGTGTAGCCGGCGTAGAACAGGTCAGGGTAAGCCGCCAACGCCGTGCGGATTTCCTGCACCACCTGGCGGGCCTGTTCCAAAAGAGCCTCGGCCTCCTCGCGCTTATTCCGATGAATGGCACGCACCGTATGGGCGCAATACCGGGTCAACTGACGCGAGAGGGCCAGAGCCCGATCCCGCGCCGCCGTGCGCGCCTCAAAATCGCGGTGAATTTGCTCCGCGATGGCGGGCAGATTCTTCATCTCATTTCTCCTCGGGCTCCGGGGGCTCGGGAGGCGGCGGGGGCGACTGGGGCGGGCGGAAGAGCAGGTCGGCCAGGGAAGGCTGGCGTGGGAGGGAAATTTCCCCAAAGGCGGCTTCATACTTGGCCAGATTCTCTCCCAAGGCCTGATAAAGCATCTTGACGGCCTGGGGCGTCATCACCACCCGGGCGAGCAGATTGGCCTCCGTATCCCCAGGGAGGAACTGGGCCAAATCCAACACAAACTCCACCGGCGTGTGCCCGATACGCGCCAGGTTGGCGTAGACCGGCTGCAAATCCTGGGGAATGCGTAGACGCAACGGTTGCGGTTTTCGGGTCATCGGGCCCCTCCCTGGAACGCGACAGCCTCAGAAGGGGATTTCGTCCTCCATCCCCGGAAGATCGTCCACCGGAGCCGCGGTGGACGGGCTGCCGCTCATCAGTTCCTCGCTCTCGGCCCGCGAGGTAAGGAAGCGTACCACGCTGGCCCGCACCTCAAAAGCCGCGCCCGCCGTACCGTCCTGGCGGGTGAACACTCGTGGCCCGCCGGTGGCCGGGTCGGGGATCAGCCGCCCTTCAACCAACACCCGCATCCCCCGCTTGAGATACTGGTTGCAGGTTTCGGCCAGTTTGCCCCAGGCGCTCACGCGGAACCAGATGGTTTCTTTGATTTGTTCGCCGTTGGCATTGGTGTACATTCGGTTGGCGGCCACGCTGAAATTGGTCACCGGCGTGCCCTGAGGCGTGTAGCGCATCTCGGGATCTCGACCGAGATTGCCCACGATAATGATCCGATGGTACATGATTCGACCTCCTCCAAAATAGGGCTCTCAGCCCTGCTCGGATGTTTATTGTACCCCAAAAGGCTCACCCCTCACCAATCAAGCGCGCCGCGAGGTCTTCCATGGGACGCAACGCGCTTAGCGGCACGCCATAAGCCTCCTGCCCCAGCCGCACCCCCATGCCCTTGAGGCTGCCGGGGGGCAACCGGCGGGCCTGCTGGGCAAAGGCCCGCCGGGGAAGATAGCCCAACCACCACACCTCTAATCCATACAGCCACAGATTGGCCCACTGGGCCGGCCGGATCACCAGAGGCGTTTTCGCACCTTGGCGCAACACCCCTACCCGCCCCTGGGGAAGGTGCTCCGTGCTCAAGGCGTAGAGTTCCAGCCAACGGAGATCAGGGGCCAAGCGTTGGCCGGGCGGCAAGGCCACCGGATAAGCGGTCAAGGCCTCCTCACTCTGGCCATGCAGCGTCAAAGGCAGCCCCTCGGGCCCCTCGTATTTGAGCGTCACCCTTTGGGGCCGGGGCCAACGGTGCCAGTCCCCGGGCATGGGGAAAATCAAACGCACCGGCAGGCCCCGTTCCAGGGCTTTCTGGCTCTCGGCCTCATCACGGGCCACCAGGGCCAACACCAGCCCAAAAACCAGGATGTCCTCTGGCTGCGCTTCGGCGCTCTGCCAGCGCACTGCGGGTACGGTGGCCCACCCATCCGCCTCAGGCCGACGCCTGAGGCGGCGGATGACCGAGCGGTGGGGGACCAGGGTAGCGAAGGGATAAAGGCGGCGCCCCTGCACCCGCACCGGCTCCCGCCCCAACTGCGCCAGCGGGGTGCCTGCCATCTGGTAGGGCAGATGCCCCTCGGCCAGCCAGCGGAGAAGGGCCAGCAACGCCACCCGGTCCTTGACCAACTGCCGCAACCGGGGCGCCGAGAGCCGCGCCCGCCGCCCGACCAGCCAGGGTAGAGCCTCCAGCACCGCCCGCACCGCCGCCGCGGTCCAGGCGGACGGGTAATCCAGCCGCACGGGGGAAGGCGGCCCGTTCACCGGGCGCCCTCCAGAGACCACACCTGCCAGGAAAGGAAATCCACGGCTACCGCTCCCTCCGAACGGGCGCGGGCAAACGCCCCCACCAGGCCTTGATACCGCCCCTGAAAGGCGGTTTCTCCCACCCAATGGCCGTACACGAACACCTGCAACCGCCGCCCCTGCAGGCGCACCGTCAACGGCACCTGGGTCAACGGGCCGGTGGGCAGACCCAGCGCGCGGGGGGGCAACAGAACCGTCACCGCGGCACCATCCACATACTCGGCGAACACCCGGCCGTCGCAGGTCACCCCCACGCGGTAATAGGTGACACCCTTCGGGTCGGCGCGCAAGATCACCCCATAGGCGTCCCGACCCTGGCAAAACCGGGGGCGGGCGGTGACCTGGATGACGAAGTCGCTCACCTCCGGCTCGCGCCGCAGGGCCGCGCTGTAGCCCGGCCCCTGGGGCACGCTGAGGGTGAGCATGCCCTGCGTCACGGCCACCTGCCCCCCCACCGAGCGCCCCGCCAGCCACAGGCCGGGCTGGTCAAAGGTCTCGTCGAACAGCAATCTCCCGGCGCCGGCCAGGGGGTTGGGGGTGGGCGAGGGCGGCAGCGTAGGGGGCAGCGGGGTGGGCGTCGCCGTGGGCGGGAAGGGCACCTGGGTGGGTGTGGCCGTCAGCGTGGCCGTGCCGGTGGGCGTGGGCAACGCGACGACCGTGGACGCTCCCCCCAAAGGGAGACATGCGGCCAACAGCCAACCCAAAGCCACCAGCAACGCCCCTCGCCACCTGGATCGCCGCATTGCGTTCCGAGGCATGATCACGGGATGAGCATCACCTTGCCCGATTGGCCCGAAGCCATGGTCTCAAAGGCCTTGTCAAAATCCGCTAAGGGGAAGCGATGGGTGACCATGGGGGTCAAATCCACGGCACCGGAGAAGACCAGCCCCCGGGCCTGGTACCAGGTCTCCCACAACCGACGGCCATAGATGCCCTGCACCGTGGCCGCCTTGAAGACCAGGTGGTGGTCCCAGTCGAACCGAATGGGGCGTCCGACCACCCCCAACGCGGCCACCTCACCGCCCGGCTTGAGCACCTGGAAACCCTGAGCGATGGCGCTTTCCGCGCCGGACATTTCCAGCAGCACATCCACCCCTTCGCCGTGAGTGGCTTCCATGATTTCACCGACCACATCCTGGGTGCGGGCGTTGAGGGCCACATCCGCACCCATGCGTCGGGCGAAGGCCACCCGATAGTCGCTGATATCCGTGGCGAAAATCATGCGCGCGCCAATGGCTCGCGCCACGGCGATGGTCATCAGGCCCACCGGGCCACAGCCGGTCACCAGCACCTTTTTGGCACGCAGGTCCACGGAAAAGGCCGTGTGCACCGCGTTGCCGAAGTTTTCCATCAACACGGCCACTTCCAGCGGCAAATCCGGGGGATTGGGCCAGGCGTTTTGCGCCGGGATGGCGATGTACTCGGCAAACCCACCGTCTCGGTCCACGCCGATCAACCGGGTGTTCTCGCAGATGTGCCCGTTGCCCGTCTTACAAAAGCGGCAGTGCCCACAGACCACATGGGACTCTAAGGAAACATCATCGCCCACCCGCACATTCCGCACCTGGCGCCCCACCTCGACCACTTCCCCGGTGACCTCATGACCGACCACCAGAGGCGGATGCACGCGATCGGCGGCCCAGGGGTCCCAGCGATAGATGTGCAGATCCGTGCCGCAAATGGACGCCGCCCGCACCTTGACCAACACTTCATCAGGGCCAATGGACGGGATAGGACGCTCGGCCAGCACCAACCCCGGGCCTGGCTCGGCTTTGATCACGGCTTTCATCGTTTCAGGCATCGTTTTTCGCTCCTGCTCGCGGGAATCGATTGGGATTTCATTATACTTCAGGGCGAAAACATCCCCCTCGAAGGCGTTCTCCGAGGGGGATGGGGAAAGCCACAGGGCCGCGCGCCCTTCACGGATTGGGGGTAGGCTGCGGTGCAGGTGTGGTCGTGGGCGTCGGCGTCGGGGTGTTCAGCGAGGGCAGGGGGAGCAGATAAGGCGCGTTGTTGGGTACCAGCATCACCTGAATGCCCGGGGCCAGTTTTTCGATGTACTGGTAGGTGAGCAGGTCAGGATTGTCCTTGAGCACCTGGGCGATCAACTGCAGCGCCTTGGCCTCGGCTTCAGCCTGGATGAGCCGAGCCTCGGCTTCCCCTTTGGCGCGGATGACCTTGGCATCGGCCTCACCCTGGGCCACCTGACGGGCCTGCTCGGCCTCCTGCTTTTTCTGTTCGACCTCAAATTTGGCCTGCAGGGCGCGCTGTTCGGCGATCTGCTTCTGCTCGATGGCCTGGGCGTACTCCTGGGTGAAATTAATGTTGCGCATGACAAAATCTTCCAAAATCAGGCCGTTTTCCTGCAGTTTTTGGGCCAGGGCATCGGTGATCATCTGCTCCAACTCGAAGCGCTTGGTGCTCACCACCTCGTCCACGCGGAACTGGGAAACCGCATCGCGGATCACGCCGCGGGCCAAGGGGCGCACCAAATCGTTGGCGTAGCGGTCCTGCCAGGCAATGTGCACCTCGACGACTTTCGTGGGATCGATGGAGAAAATTACTGAAGCGTCGATGTAAATCACCTGGCCATCCAGAGTGCGGGCTTCAATGGAATCGTCCCCCTCCACCTGGCCTTCGTAGTGGGTGGCGGACATGGTGTAGGTCTGTTTGGAAACCGGGTAGAAAACCACATACTCCGCATAAGGGATCACCCAGTGCAACCCTGGGG
>DUEP01000104.1 GCA_011176535.1 Anaerolineae bacterium
CTTGTTATTCCCATTCTAAGGAGGGGTAGATGCTCCTACAAGAAGATTTTCTCCGTCAAATGACGGACTCGTTGCCCGGGGAAATTGACAAGGAGCGTATTCGGCACGCCGTGCTGGACATGCTCTACGCCTTTGGCGAGGATCCCGACCGCGAGGGCTTGCACGACACACCAGAGCGTGTTGCGCGGATGTATCAGGAGTTGTTGGCCGGATATCGCGTCGACCCCATTGCCCTGGTCAACGACGCGCTTTTTGAGGTCAGTTACGACGAGATGGTTATCGTCAAGGATATTGAGTTTTATAGTCTGTGCGAGCATCATATGTTGCCTTTCATCGGGCGGGCGCATGTGGCGTACATCCCCAACGGGCGAGTGTTGGGGTTGTCCAAAATCCCGCGCATCGTGGATATGTTCGCGCGACGGCTTCAAGTACAGGAGCGCATGACGCGCCAGATCGCCGAGTTCATGGATGCGCTGCTTCATCCTCAGGGGGTGGCCGTGGTGTTGGAGGGCATTCACATGTGCACCATGATCCGCGGCGTCAAAAAACATGACGCCAAAATGGTGACTTCGACCATGCTGGGATCCTTCCGCACCAACCTGGCCACCCGGGAGGAGTTCTTGAACAATATCTCCCGTGGGAGCATTCCGTTGAGTTTGTAGGCCCTGTCTCACCCAAAGGAGGGGAACCATGGTGAAGGAATTCTCCCTGGGGCTTTTCCTGTTCGCCGCGCTGCTCGCGTCTTTGGCCTGTCAACTGTTCTCCCCGCAAAAGGTGCAGGAGGTGGTCCAGAAGACCCTCCTCACGGTGGCGCAGGTGGTCACCCAGGCGGCGCAGGAGGCGACCTCGGTGGCCGCGCCCGCGCAAGAGGGGCCGGCGGCCGCACTATCAAGCGCCGACCTGCGGTTGCCCTCCCGCAACGCCTTGCGCAGTTGCCGCTCCACGGTCAGGGTGGTTCAGAAAGGGCCTTTCCCTGCCAGTCCCCAGGTCGTGCTGGAGGTCACTTCGGCCTGGCAGAAGGAGCCGGAACCGATTTTCCATCAGGTGATCCGGTCGGGGAATCCGCTTCAATTGACGGCAGAGGTTTGTCAGACCGCTCAGGGGCTCTATGCGCGTTTTGGTGAAAACGAACCCTGGAATTTCCTCGCCGGGATCACTTATGAAGAGGCGTTGGCGGGGCAGATTGACCAGGCTCTCCTGGCCTTCCCCACGGTGTGGACGATAGGGATGGGCGGTGAAGGGCGTCCCGAGACCTACAACGGGATGCCGGTGGTGGCCTATCACTGGGAATCGTAGGCCCCGGCGGTGCGCTGCCCGAAACCTAGCGGCGTGCTTTGGGCGAGGGCGATGCCGCCAGCGCCTGGTTTGAGCCGCGCAAGATGGTGGCCGATGTCAAGGTGACCAGGGACGGATGGGTGCTCCATGCCGAGGTCCGTTTTGAGGGCCAGTGGACCCTGAAGGGTCAGACTTCTCCGGGCAAGGTGGCCTGGGTGGGCGAGGTCACCGACATCAAGGCTTCGTTTTCCATATCCCTTGCCGGAGGGCCTGCAAACGCAGCCCCCCGGCAGCGTCGAGACGCCTTTGCCATTGCCTGATGCTGCCCAGGTGGAGGCGGATACGTCCCAGGGGGTCGTGTATTCGATCCCTGGGATGACGGTCCAGGCGTTGATGGATTTCTGGACCCAGACCCAGGGCCTGAAGATTACGGCGCAGTTCGGCGATGCCAGTGCGGGAGGTATGTTGCTGGCGGCGTTTTGGCCGCAGCCCCTTTACGGTCTCTTTGGCCTGGGTGGCGCAGCGGCATTCACCCAGGCCCGTTTTCGTCGTTCGAGGCAAATCAACCGCTGGCTTTTGCGCGTAGCCATCGGTTTGCTGGGGGTGGCCTTTCTCGCCCATGCCCTGGCGCCCCGCTGGTTCCCTCAATGGAGCCTGTGGCTGCAGGTGGGCCCTATTTGTGGTTCATGGCTGTTATGGATCGCCATGTTGGGGGTCATCGTTTGGTTTTCTCGCCGTCCGTCGGGGGGCGATGACGGCGCAACTTGACACGCCGGCAGGCTTTGCTGTACACTGGAAGCGCCCCGTGAGGTGGCGACTCTTGCAAGGAGGTTGACAATGGCTGTGGAAGCCCGGGTGGTACGTGCCCCTCGCGGCACGACTTTACATTGCGCCAACTGGCAGATTGAGGCCCCCTATCGGATGATCCAGAACAATCTTGACCCGGAAGTGGCCGGAGATCCGGCTAACCTGGTGGTGTACGGGGGGCGTGGGAAAGCGGCCCGCAACTGGGAAGCCTTCGAGGCCATCCTGGAAAGCCTGCGCAACCTCAAGCCCGACGAGACCCTGTTGGTGCAGTCCGGCAAACCGGTGGCCGTGTTCCAGACCCACGAACTGGCCCCGCGGGTGCTCATTGCCAACTCTAACCTGGTCCCAAAGTGGGCCACCTGGGAGGTGTTCGACGAGTTGGAGCGCAAAGGCCTCATCATGTACGGCCAGATGACCGCCGGGTCGTGGATTTACATCGGCACCCAGGGCATCCTTCAGGGCACCTATGAGACCCTGGGCGCTGCGGCCCGTAAGCACTTTGACAGTAGCCTTAAGGGCAAGTGGGTGCTCACCGCCGGCCTGGGCGAGATGGGCGGCGCGCAGCCCCTGGCCATCACCATGAACGAGGGGGTGGGCCTGATCGTTGAAGTGGACCCGCGCCGCGCCCAGCGCCGTCTGGAACTGGAGCAGGTGGACGAAATCGTGGACGACTTGGACGAGGCCCTGCGGCGGGTGGAGCAATACCTCAAGGAAGGCCAGGCCCGCTCCATCGGCCTGATCGGCAATGCTGCCGAGGTGTTCCCGGAACTGGCGCGGCGCGACATCGTACCCGATGTGGTCACCGACCAGACCCCGGCCCACGACCCGCTGATGTATGTCCCCAAGAGGATGAGCGTGGCCGAGGCCGAGGAACTGCGCCGCACCGCCCCCCAGACCTATGTGCAGCGGGCCAAGGAGAGCATGGCCGAGCATGTGGAAGCCATGCTGGCTTTCCTCAAAGCCGGGGCGGTGGTCTTCGACTACGGCAACAACCTGCGCCAGCAGGCCTACGACATGGGAGTCAAGGACGCTTTTGCCTATCCCGGTTTTGTGCCCGCATACATCCGCGACCTGTTCAGCGAGGGCAAAGGCCCCTTCCGTTGGGTGGCCCTTTCCGGCGACCCCAAAGACCTCTACCGCACCGACCAGGCCATTCTGGAACTGTTCCCCGAGAACGAACACCTGCGCCGCTGGATCACTATGGCGCAGAAGAAGGTGCGTTTCCAGGGCCTGCCGGCGCGCATTTGCTGGCTGGGCTACGGCGAGCGCGACCGGGCCGGGCTGCTGTTCAACAAGTTGGTGCGCAAAGGCGAGATCAGCGCCCCCATCGTCATCGGCCGGGACCATCTGGATGCGGGTTCGGTGGCCTCGCCCAACCGCGAAACCGAGGGGATGAAGGATGGCTCAGATGCTATCAGCGACTGGCCCATCCTGAACGCCCTGCTCAACGCCGTCGCCGGGGCGACCTGGGTGTCGTTCCATCATGGTGGCGGTGTGGGCATGGGGTGCAGTCAACATGCGGGCATGGTGGTCGTGGCCGACGGCACAGACCAGGCCGAGTGGCGGCTGGCGCATGTGCTGCGCACCGACCCCGGCCTGGGGGTGGTGCGCCACGCCGACGCGGGCTACGACATCGCCGTCGAGACGGCCAGGAAACACGGCCTCAAAATCCCCATGTTGAAGTAAGCCTCACCTTTGGGCCGTTCTTCCCTATCCATGCTTGGGGAGGGGTTGGCAGCGAAACTGCCAACCCCTCCCTTTGCTTTCAGTCGTCTGCCAGGTAAGGCACATACTCGTTGCGCGCCACGCCAGAGCGGATGGCTTCCTGAGCCACCGCTTTGGCCACCTCGTGGTGCACCTGCTTGTCCAGCGGGTTGGGCAGCAGTTCGCCCTCCGGAGTGAGGCGGGCCAGGGTGGTGGCGGCCGCCAGGTACATCTCGTGGGTGATGCGGGTGGCCCGGGTGTCCACCGCGCCGCGCAGGATGCCGGGGAAGCCCAGCACATTGTTCACCCCTTTGCCGTCGGCGGCGAAGGCGGCCCCGGCTTCTAAG
Source organism: Anaerolineae bacterium (assembly GCA_011176535.1). Lineage (NCBI taxonomy): Bacteria > Bacillati > Chloroflexota > Anaerolineae > Anaerolineae bacterium. The sequence goes on from DUEP01000104.1 coordinate 4,134, forward strand.
GCGACCTCAGGCTCGATTTCGGGCGTGGGGTTGGACAGTGCCAGGATGATCTGCCCAGAACGCACCATTTCGGGGCGTATCAGACCGGGGACGCCGGTGGTGGCCACCACGATGTCCGCCTGGGCCATGATTTCTTCCAGCGTGGCAGGTCGACCGCCGGCCGCGGCTAGCATACGCAAGGCCTCTTCGTTGAGGTCTGCCCCCAGCACGGGGTTCCCCGTCAGGCCCATGATCATCCGAGCGATGGCCATCCCGGCCGCGCCCAGGCCGATTTGCCCGATGGTGGCCTGTTCCAGGGCTAGCCCTGTGCGTTGGGCCGCCACCTTCAAGGCGGCGGTGACCACCACCGCTGTGCCGTGCTGGTCGTCGTGCATGACGGGGATGTCCAGCCGCTCCTGCAACGTTTGCTCAATCTCGAAGCAGCGGGGCGCGGAGATGTCTTCCAACTGGATGGCCGCAAAAGTGGGGGCGATACGGGTGACGGTGTCCACGATGGCCTGGGGGTCCTGGGTGTCCAGCAGGATGGGCATCCCGGAAAGCCCCACCAGGCTTTCCATGAGCATGGCCTTGCCTTCCATCACGGGCATTCCGGCCAGGGGGCCGATGTCACCCAGGCCCAGGATGGCGGTGCCGTCGGTGACGATAGCCACCAGGTGCCCCTTGGCGGTGTATTCCCAGGCCATGTCCGGCTCGCTGGCAATGCGGCGGCAGACCTGGGCCACGCCGGGGGTGTACACCCGCCGGAGCGCGGCCAACGAATCGATAGTGTAGCGACTGCGCACGGCGATTTTGCCCTGGTAGTGCACTTCCAGCACCTCGTCGCGCACTTGAAGCACCGTGCTGCCAGGGTTGGCCCGCATAGCCGCCAGCACTCGCTCCATTTGAGCCTCGTCGTCGGCATAGACCGTGATATCCCGCACGATGGCCTTCAGCCCTTCGCGGATGAGGCGGATTTCGCCCACGCTGCCGCCCTCCAGGGCGATGGCGGTGATCAATCGGGCCAGTGTGCCTTTGATTTGTTCGTTGCGGACGCGCACCGTGCGCATCACTTTGTTTTCCCAAGGCATCCCCTTTTCCTCCAATCCAACCGATATTGGGAAATCACCCGGATCTCTGGGGCAAAACCGCCGTTCCTAAGGAGTAAAAACCCGCCCCTAGAGAAAAGGATGCGCCCAAAAGTCCAGGGGTGGTTGAGCCGCCCCTGGGGGTGGTGATTCTTAGCAGGAGGTTGGCATAGGTCATTTGCCTTCCACCACGAAGCGCTTTTCCAGTTCTTCCAGGGAGGTGCGGAAGGCGCTGTATTCCAACTCTTGCATGGGTAACATGGCCGCGCCCACGAAGCCCTGCTCGCGCATGTAGAAGCCCTTTTGCTGGGCCTTGAGCCGCACGGCGTCCCAAACGGGGTTGTCGAACAGGTCCGCCCGCTCGCTCAGTTTGCCCTGTTTGTTCACCGAGTAGGCCACGGCGGCGATGATGGGCTGGGCATAGGGGCCGGTGACCGCCGTGTTGATGGGCACGGGCATGATGGGCATGGTGTGGCTGCCGCGGGCGTCCCCGGCTACATAGGGGGCCACCACGAAGGGCATGAGCATCTCCTCCGGCGCGGGGAAGATGCCCTGGGTGCGCACGATGGCCACCGGGTCATCCTTGCCTTTGTATTCTCCGGCGATGGTGTGCAGGCGATCGGTGGACACGGCCACCACCTGTTGATGGGGGTACTTGCGCGAGTAGATGGCTTGGATGCCAAAGCGGTTCTCGTCGCGCAGCAGCAGCGCCAGGTCGATGTGCTCTTCCGGCGAGACCAGTTCGATGACGCGGTCACTTTCGGCGTATTCCATGTCGATGACGCGGAATTTGAACCCCGGCCGCATCTTGGGCAGCATCAGGCCCGCGCAATAGAGCGGGCTGGTGAACACGGCCCACAGTGGAAAGTTGAACGCCCCCGGCCCGGTTTTGTCGGCGGTGAAGATGATGAAAGGCTCGGCTGGGCGTTCAGGAGCGTTTTCATCAAAGGTGATTTCGGCGGCCCCTGGGCCGGCGCCACGGACATTGCCCGAAGGTGCGTCCTTGAGCAGGTCCTGACCGGCGCCGTAAAGGCCTTGTTCTTTGGCCACATCCGCGGCGGCCTTGAGCGTATCCCAGGCCAGTTGGTGGATTTGCGGGTCACCGTTCCCCCGGCGATGCACCATCAGCAGGCAAATATCATCGCCCGTATGGGTGACATCGAAGTCGGTGAGCACCCCCTGATCCACCGCCCGGGCCAGCCGCTGATGGGCTACCTCCATCATTTCCTTGGATGGTCGCGTGTGGCCGCCAATGCTCCCCACATCGGCTTTGATCGCGCTAACCGTCAACATGTCCTATTTCCTCCTCTCCTGTTAGGGTTGACAGCGTAATTTTAACTTTACACCAACTTGGGCGAAGACGCAACTTGACGGCGGGTTTGTTATAATCCTCACAGCATGGTTTCCATGGAGGCTCAACATGCGTGTTTCCCCTCGGCTCGTGCTGTTGGGGGTGTGGTTCAGCCTGCTGGCGGCATGCCTTCCCGGTGGGAAGAGCATGCCCCAGGAACAGCCTCTCCCCTCTGCGCACCCCACCGCTACGGCGACCGCAGAGGCTGCGAGGGGAATCTGGGCCTTGTGGGCCTCAGGCCGCACGATGTTGCGCGGCGCCAACATCTACCAGCGCCGGGTCATCCCAGACCTCGATGGCGCAGATTTCATGGGGCCGGGACCTTTGGGCCCGCCTTACACCCAGGCGGATTTCGATGCCCTGGCCGCTCAGGGCGCCAACTGGGTGAATTTGTCGGTGCCCGGTCTGTTCACTGTGCAACCGCCTTACCGCCTTGACGAAGCCGTTGTGGCCCGGGTGGATGCACTGATCGAGATGGCGGCACGAGCGGGATTGTATGTGGTGCTTTCGGCGCGCACGGGGCCGGGACGCAGTGAATTTTCCATCCTCCGCAATGGCGCTGGTGACTGGTTCCCTCCCTCGTATCTCGTGGAATCGGTCTGGCAGGACGCTCAGGCCCGGCAGGCCTGGGCGGCCATGTGGCGCTATACGGCGGCGCGTTACCGCGACAACCCGGCGGTCATCGGATACGACCTCATGGTGGAGCCCAACGCCAACGACATCGTGGACAAATGGGATCCTGAGGCCTTCTACGCGCGTTACGGCGGCACGGGGTACGATTGGAACGCGTGGTATCCCGATTTGGTCGCCGCCATTCGCGAGGTGGACCCCAATACGCCGATCCTGGTGGGCGGTATGGGGTATAGTGCGGTGGACTGGCTGTCCTATTTGCGCCCGGTGGACGCGCCGCGGGTGGTATACACGGCGCATCAGTACATGCCCTTCGTCTACACCCATCAGTCCCCTCAGGAGCATATCGTCTACCCAGACGTGTTCGACGCCGATTTCAATGGTCGCCCCGAGACGGTGAGCCGCGCGTGGCTGGCCTGCTACCTGCAAACTCTGGCCGATTTTCGACAACGGGTGGGGGCGCCGGTGGCGGTCAACGAACTGGGGCTGGTCCGATGGGCGCCCAATGCCGCTCAATTTATGGACGATCAACTGAGCATCCTCGAAGACCTGGGCGTAAACTACGCGGTGTGGGCCTGGCACGCTTCCTGGCCCCCGTTTGGCGAGGTGGACCACGCCTTCACCTTTCGCTTTGGCCCGAACCCGGCCAATCGGCAGGATGTGCCCAACGCCCTTTGGGATACCTACCGCCGCTTCTGGCAGCGGAACGAAGTCTTCTTTTCGCCATAAAACGACATGGCCCATCGGGGCGCGAAGAGCGAGCATCCTTCTCTGAGGAGGAAATCCCGTGGCGACCTGTTTTTGGGTAAGCGTGGCCTTTCTCTCCAGCTCCATCCCCTTTGCCGTGTTGGTGGGGCGCTGGGCGTTGGGGGGATATCCGCCGCTACGGCGACGGCAATCCGGGCGCTTACAATGTGTTCCGCGCTGGAGGCAGGGTGAGTGGAGCCACCGCCAGTGGGCTGGAAGTGTTGAAAGGTCTGGTCCTCATAGCCCTGGCCTGCCGTCATGTGCCGGTGGCGGTTTGCCCTTGGGCGGCCTGGGCGGCGGTAGCTGGGCATGCCTTTTCCCCTTGGCTGGGCTTTCGCGGCGGCAAGGCCATCGCCGTCAGCCTGGGATCTGGCTGGCGTTGTTGCCGCGCATTCAGGCTTTCTGGGCGTTGGCGGCGGCCTTCCTCTTTTGGCTGGCGTTGGTCCGGCCTCATGCCTGGATGGTGACGCTGGCTTTTCTGAGCCTGGGCCCTGGTTGTATCTGCAACGGCCCCCCCACCTGGGTGATGGCCACCTGGGGCGGCAACGCAGCCCTGGTGATCTGGAAGCATCGCGGGGCCTTGCATGATGAGCCCTTGCAACTGCGCCCCTGGCTTCCCCGGTGATTGCCTTTTCGGCGATAATCTGGTACCTTTGCCCTGCACCTTTTGTCTCCGCTTCATCTTCGCCTTCGAGGAGGTTGCTTTCCATGCGCATTGTGACCAACGAAAAACTCATCCGCCGCAACGCCAAAGTCGGCCAGATCGTGGGCCTGATTTCCTTGCTTATCCTGGGGGTGGGGCTGGTGATTTCCCTGACCCATCCTGAGTGGGGCATGATCACCCTCAGCGCCCTGATTTTCGGCTTTTTGCTTTCGCAAATCGGGCTCTTTTTCGGCAATCGCTGGGCGCGGCGGCCTCGTCTGGACGAACTGCTCAACCAGGCGTTGAAGGGGCTCTCCAGGGAATACACCCTCTACCACTACACCACACCGGCCTATCATCTTCTGGTCGGCCCGGCCGGGATTTGGGTCATCGTCACTAAGTATCAACGCGGGCGTATCACCTATCACCGCGGACGCTGGCGCCAGCATGGCGGTCCACTTCTGTGGTATCTGCGCCTTTTTGCCCAGGAGGGGATTGGCCGCCCGGATCTGGAAATTAAGGCCGAGACCGAGGCGGTGGAAAAACTGCTGCGGAAGCACCTGCCTGAGGAGGACGTGCCGCCGGTGGAAGCCCTGCTGGTCTTCACCCACCCCGAAGTGCAACTGGAAGCCGAGGAGGCGCCCGTACCCACGCTGCATTTACGGGACCTCAAGAAGTTTCTCAAACCGCGCCTGAAATCCCGCCGTCTTTCGCCGGAGCAACTGCAGCGCATCCGTGCCGTGTTGGAAGGTGGAGAGGAAGGGACGTCCTCGGAAGAGACGGACGGCCAGTGAGACCTTTTTCCCCTTGGGAGATAAACGAAACGGCCTGGAGCCCGCGCTCCAGGCCGTTCGTTGGCTTTGCAGGGAGCCGTCCTACTCGCCGCTCAGGAACTTGAGCAGCGCCTCACGGCTGATACGCACGGCCCTGCCGATTTTGCGGGCTTTCAATTCGCCGGCCTCGATGGCGGCCAGCACATCTTCCTCCGAAACTTTGAGCACCTCGGCCGCCTCGGCGGGGGTCATCACCGGGGGCAGTTCTTCCTCTTCGTGCGCCCCACTTTGGGTGGAACCACTGCCCTGGCTGCTTTGTTTCTCGGCCTGGTTCATCCCTTGCAGGGTCTGGGCCATCACATTGCCGATGCCCATCCCCGCGCCGATGCCGGCGGTCAGGCCGGCGCCGCCGCCGGGGTTTTGGGCCGCGTCGCGCATGGCGTCAGCCGCCTGCAGTTGGGTGTACACCTGGGCATCCAGCAGGCCGCGCGAGCGCAGTTCCTCGGCCGTTTGCTTCGAGGGGGTCAGGCTGGCGATGACGAAAGACTTCAGTTCCAGACCGATGGCCTCGAATTCAGCCGAGGCTTTGGCGCGCACCCCGGCACTGAGTTCGTCCACCAGGCCCAGGATGTCTTGGATGGTCTTGTATTTGCCGGCCAGTTCGCCGAGCAGGTCCGTCAGGCTGCGCAGCAGGCGGCTGCGCAGGTCGTTTTCGATGTCTGCGGTGCGGTAGACCCCTCGCGTGCCCACGATTTGGGTGACGAATTGCTGGGGGTCTTTGACCTGATAGGAATATACCCCGAAGCCCTGCAGCAGCAGCCATCCCAACCCTACCCCTGGGGTCTGGACGGGGATGGGTTGGGGGGTGCCCCATTTACGGTCGCGGAATTCGCGCATGGAGACAAAGTACACCTCGGCGGTGAACGGGCTGCGCTCGTTGAACAGTTTGCCCAGGTAGTTGATCAGCAGGGGTACATTGGCCGTGGTGATGGTATGCCGCCCCGGGCCGAATACATCCAGGGCTTTGCCGTCGCGGAAGAACACGGCCGCCTGGGCCTCGCGCACAATGACCTGGGAGCCAATGCGAAAATCCCCGGACCCTACTTCGGGGATGCGATGAACAAGTTCTTCCCGCATCTCATCGGGATATTCCACAATATCGAAAATGCGCGCCATGGTTTTCTCTCCTTCCGTGTCAGCCGGTTATCGGGCTGGGGGTCAGGCGTGTTTTGACGAATTGCTCAACCTTCTGAGGGATTGCCGCTGAAGATTTCCTCGCGTCGGTGAAAAGTTTCCACACAACGACGGGCCACGCTCATCAGGTTCCGTAGCGCCGCCGGGAGGCCTTCTGTCTCCAGAGAGGCTTCCAGGTGGTCGATGGCTCGCGCGACTTCATCCACCAGGTCCAGCAGGGCCAGGTCGTAGGCGTAAAGTTGGGCCAACTCGGCCTCGTTGATCTTGACCGCATCGAAAAAGCCGGCGTATCCGTACGATGCGGTGCGCACCTGGTCCACAAAGGTGCGCAGACGCACCGTCGCGGCTTCCAGGTCGTCGAGCAGGTGGAGTTCTCCCGCCTGGGCCAACTCACGCTGGATTTCGGTCAGCCGCCGCCATTGTTCGGCCATGCGGTTGGCGATGGTTTCTCGCAAGAGTTTGTCGGCGTTGCGCCGGTTTTTCCGTTCGATGTAGCCGGAAAACCCCGGAATTTTGCGGGCCAGGACTTCCAACGGATTCTCATCCTGTCGTACACGTTCATAGGGATCGCTCATGGACCTGCTCCTCCTTGGTGAAAAGGCGAAAACACCCCCGTGTTTTCTGCGGATACTTGCATTATACTTTATCCTGAGGGGAAATCTGGCCGATGTAGGGGATGCCATGGGGGACGAGTTGGCGGGAGAGCGCGTCGGCCCATTGCGCCCAAAGGATGATATCGGCCGGGGTGAGGCTGGTCTTTTCGTTGAGCGCCACCCGAAAGGCGTTGTTCAGTCGATCGGCAAGGCTGGCGGCTTCCTCCACAACCCCACCATGCGCAGGTTGCCCTTGAGGGTGTGGGCGGCGCGTTGGGCTTCCTGCAAAGCCTCTCGGTCGCCCGGAAAGCGGTACAGGCGCCGCAACGCAGCGCGCAGCCTGCTCATCCACTGGCTGGTCTCTTGCTCGAAGAGGTCGCGTAATTCGGGGTCGTTTTCCAGGAGCAGAGTCATGGCTTACCTGCCTGCGGCTTTGCGCTTTTTGAACCGTTGGGCCACCCGGAGCCAGGTTTCCGTGGGATGAGGCGGCTTGTGCAATTGGTGCTCCGGTTTGCTCAACAAAAAGGCCCAATCTTCAAAGAGGACCCGTACCGGGGAGCGTGGTTCGCCCAAAGCCAGGGGGGACCCATGGTTGATGGCGTTTACCACGGCGTCGGCCATGTAGGGCAGCACCCAGCGAATGGGGCGTTGGAAAAGGGCCTCATTTCTTTCCGGGGCAACCCGGGGCGCTTGAACACCCAGTTTTGCACCAGATGAATTTGTTCCTCGGCGTACCCCAGGGCCTGGAAGGCTTCCAGGGCGGCCGCGGTGGCCCGCACCGAGCCCAGGTCGGGGGGCAGGACGAGCAGGATATCCGTGGCCGTGTCCAGACCGGCCAGCGTGGTTTCCGAAAAGTCGTGGGGAAGGTCCAACACCACATAATGGAAGCGGCGCTGAAGGAGGTCCAGCACCTGTTTCACATGCTCGGCGGTGACCAGTTCGGCCTGGTGAGGCAGCGGAGGGCTGGCCAGCACATGCACGCCGCTGGCGTGGGGGAGGAGCACCTGCATTGCCATCTCCCCATCGATTTCCTCGGTGGGCTTTTCGGCCAGGTCTTTCCAGGTGTGGTGTAGGGAGAGATTGAGCATGAGGGCGCTTTGCCCCGCCACCAGGGCCAGGTCCACCAGCGCTGCGGGCAATCCCCAGAGTTGGGCCAGCGCCATGGCGAGGTTTGTGGCAATGGTGCTGACCCCTGCCCCGCCGCGTAAGGAGAAGACGGCGATGATTTTGCCGGGAATTTCTTCTACCGGGGCGGCAGCCGACCTGGCCCGCCGCAGCAGCACCTGGACGCGCATTTGCAGTTCGGTCGGCTCGAAGGGCTTGGTCAAGTAGTCGTCCACCCCCGCTTGAAAGCCCTTGACCTTGGCTTCCAGGGAGTCTTGGGTGGTCAGCATGAGAATGGGCAGGCGGGAAGTGTCGGGACGGTGACGCAGCAACTGGGTCAAGGCGTAGCCGTCCATTTCTGGCATCATCACATCGGTGATGATGAGGCCCACCTGGGTGCGGTCCAGCAGGTTGAGTGCCTCTTTGCCGGATGTGGCCGTGAGAACTTCATAGCCGCTCCGCTCCAGGGTGTCCCGAACCAGTTTGAGCATCATGGGACTGTCGTCGACGACCAGAATTCGGGCAGCCATAGCACTCCTCTCAAACCAGGAAAGAAGTCGAGGGTTAAGAAAACCATATCACAGAATGGGGAGAAAGACAAATGCTCCCAATGCCAATCGGCAGCGGTTTTGGCTTGACAAGCCTGGCAGGTTGTGCTAAAGTGAAGGCCAGCAAGGCAGTACGTTTGGTGAGGCCGTGCTGGCCCCAAGCGCCTGCCGCGCGAACAATCTTTCTTGGAGGTGCTGCAGTGGCAGAGCGCCAAACCGGCACGGTCAAGTGGTTTAACGCCACCAAGGGGTACGGATTCATCACCCCTGACGAAGGCCGCGATGTCTTTGTGCATTACAGTGGCATTCGTGGCACCGGCTATCGCTCCCTGGAGGAGGGGCAGCGGGTCGAGTTTGAGGTGGTGGACACCCCCAAGGGGCCTCAGGCCCAGGATGTGGTGGTCATCGGCTGAACCACTGACCGCAACCAGAAAACGACCGGATTCCGTCAGGCAAGCCGGTCGTTTTCTGGTTTAAAGACCGCTTTGGGGTGGGCCGGGCTACGGCGTGGGTGCCTGGCGCACCGGGTTGCGCAAGGTGCCCAGGCCCTCAATGCTCACCTCGACGATATCGCCTTCGCGCAGGGGCCCTACGCCCGCCGGGGTGCCGGTGAGGATCACATCACCGGGCTCCAGAGTCATCACCGACGAGATGAAGGCGATGAGTTGCCGCACCGAGAAGACCATATCCCGCGTGGAGCCCATCTGGCGCAGGTCGCCGTTGACCTTGCAGGTGATCAGCGCGTCGGCGGGGTCGAAGTCCGTGTCGATCCAGGGGCCTAAGGGACAAAAGGTGTCGAAGCCCTTGCCGCGCGTCCACTGTCCATCGCGGCGCTGCAGGTCGCGCGCCGTGACATCGTTGGCGATGGTGTATCCCAGGATGTACTCGTGGGCTTCTTCCGGCGCGATCCAGCGGCCCTGTTTTCCGATGACCGCGGCCAGTTCGGCTTCGTGCTCCACCTGTTGCGACTGCGGAGGAAGCAAAATGGCCTCCTCCGGCCCGATGACCGCCGAAGGGGGTTTGAGGAAGATCAAAGGCACCTCGGGCACCTCAGCGTTGTGCTCCTTGGCGTGGGCGGCGTAGTTGCGCCCCACGCACACGATTTTGCCGGGCTGGACGGGGGCCAGCAGGCGCACTTCCTCCAACAGGAGGGTGGGTTCCTGGCGCTCATACTCGCCAAAAGGCGTGCCCCGGAGCGCCCCCACGCGCCCCTCGTGAACCCAGCCCCATTGAGGGCCTTCGGGAGTGGCGTAGCGTACCCAGCGCATGGCTGCACCTCATTTGCTCAAGGATAGGAAAGGGGGGCGCCCTCACGACGCCCCCGCATCAGACCTGGTTGAGTGGGTTCACTCGGCCAGCAAATCGGGGATTTCCTCGGGGTGGCGGGCCACTTTGACGCCCACGGCTTCCAGAGCCTTGATTTTGTCCTCGGCGCGGCCTTCGCCGCCTTCCACGATGGCCCCGGCGTGGCCCATGCGCTTGCCCGGAGGCGCGGTGCGACCGGCGATGAAGGCCACCACGGGCTTGGTCATGTGGTTGGCGATGAACTGGGCCGCCTTTTCCTCATCCGTGCCGCCGATTTCGCCGATGAGCACCACCTTTTCCGTTTGCGGGTCCTCTTCGAACATTTGCAAAATCTCGATGAAGTTGAGCCCCTTCACCGGGTCGCCGCCGATGCCCACGGTGGTGCTCACGCCTATGCCGCGCAACTTCATGGCGTAAGCCACCTCGTAGGTCAGCGTACCCGAGCGCGAGACGATGCCCACATTCCCCGGCATGGTGATGCTACCTGGAATGATGCCCACCTTGGCCTCGCCGGGGGTGAGCAAGCCGGGGCAGTTGGGCCCGATGAGTTGCACGCTCTTCTGGTCCAAGTAAGAGCGCGCCTGCATCATGTCCTGAACCGGGATGCCCTCGGTGATGCACACGATGAGTTCGATGCCGGCATCGGCCGCCTCGTAGATGGCGTCGGGGGCGAAGCGAGCGGGCACGAAAATCACGCTGGTGTTGGCGCCGGTGGCCTCCACGGCTTTCTTCACCGTGTCGAACACAGGGATCTTGCCGTCCAGCACCCACTCGCCGCCCTTGCCGGGCGTCACGCCAGCCACCACATTGGTGCCGTATTCTAACATTTGCTTCGTATGGAACAGGCCTTCGCGGCCCGTGATGCCCTGCACCAGCAGGCGCGTGTCCTTTCCGACTAAGATGCTCATTGCGCGCCTCCTTTCGCCGCCTCAACGGCCTTTTGGGCTGCCTCGGCCAGGGTTTCTGCGGTCAGCATGTTGGCGTTGGCCAGCAGACGTTGCCCTTCCTCCGCGTTGGTGCCCACGATACGGGCCACCATGGGCACCTCGGGCTTGACCTCTTCCATGGCGGCCAGGATGCCCTTGGCCACCTCGTCGCCGCGGGTGATGCCGCCAAAGATGTTGATCAGCACGGCCTTCACATTGGGGTCCGAAAGGATAATCCGAAAGGCGGCCGCCACCTTTTCGGCGTTGGCCCCGCCGCCGATGTCCAGGAAGTTGGCCGGTTCGCCGCCGTAGAGTTTGATCACATCCATGGTGGTCATGGCCAGCCCGGCGCCGTTGACCATGCAGCCGATGGTGCCGTCCAGTTTGATGTACGAGAGCCCATACTTGCGCGCCTCGATCTCGGCCGGGGCCTCCACATCCAAGTCGCGCATCTCGGCCAGGTCGGGATGGCGGAAGAGGGCGTTGTCGTCGATGATCATCTTGCCGTCCACGGCCAGCAGGTGGCCCTCGCCGGTGATCACCAGCGGGTTGATTTCGGCCAGGGTGGCATCGTTGGCCTTATAGGCTTCCCACAGGCCGAAGCAGATTTTGGCGAAGTCTTTCCAGGATTCCCGCGGCAGGTCGATGCCCAGGGCTAGGTCGCGGGTCTGGTAAGCGCGCAGGCCCAGCAGGGGGTCAATGTGAATCTTGATGATCTTCTCAGGGTTGCGGCGGGCCACTTCTTCGATGTCCACACCGCCTTCCGAGGAAGCCATCATCACCGGCCGCCGGGCTGCCCGGTCGTTGGTGATGCCCAGATAGATTTCCTTTTCGATGTTGGCCGCTTCGTCCACCAGCACCTTGCGCACGGGGAGGCCCTTCAACTCCATGCTCAAAATCTGGGTGGCCAGTTCCTCGGCCTGGTCGGGCGTGTTGGCCAGTTTGATGCCGCCGGCCTTGCCGCGACCACCTACCAGCACCTGGGCCTTAATGACAACGCGGCCGCCTAACTCCTCAGCAATCTGCCTCGCCTCGGCTGCTGTGGCCGCAACCCGCCCTCGCGGGATGGGGACGCCATACTTGGCAAAGATTTGTTTGGATTGGTATTCGTGAAGTTTCATACCGAACTCCCCAGAATATGGGATGGAAGCACGCTTGTCATTATACCACGCTCCCCTGTGCTACAATTTCTTCTGTGCTCCGCTGCCCTGCTGACTCGCTGTATCGCTTCCTCGCCGCTCCTCACCCTGGAGAAACGCCATGTATCTTTTGCCTTTGCCCGTGCCCGGAACCCTGTGGGCTTCGCCCATGCCCTTTGGCCCCTTCGACCCCCAGGGGCGGCTCTGGGAAATCTACCGTCGGGAGGGGATTCAGGCTGTGGTCATGCTGGCCTCGGTGGGGGAGGCGGTGCACCGCGCCGGGCGGGACCTCACCCGCTGGTACGCCCGCCACGGCCTGGAGGTGTTGTACTATCCCATCGAGGATTTTGGCGTGCCGAACTTGGCCACTTTGCCCCAGGCCTTGGATCAGACCTGGGCCTGGCTGCAGGCCGGGATGCGGGTAGCCGTCCATTGCCAGGCTGGGCGGGGACGCACCGGTACCTTTGTGGCCTGCCTGGTACGCCGACAGTTGGGTTGGGACGGTGAGCAGGCTCTGCATTGGGTACGCCAACATCTCCCCGGCGCGGTGGAAAGCGCCGCCCAGGAGGCCTTCGTGCGCACGGCCTGCCCGATGGCGGGCGGTGAACGACCTGCGTGAGCGAGGTGATGGAATGAGTCCGACCAACAAGCCTCAACTGCCCCCCTGGCTGCGCTGGGCGCGGCGCATTCAAGCCATCGCCCAGACCGGCTTGCACTATGCCGAGAACCCCTACCAGCGCCAGCGCTTCGAGGAACTGCTCGACCTGGCCGAAGAGATGGCCGTCATGCAGGGCGGCCTGGAGCCCGCCGAGGTGCACGCCCTGTTCACCCGCCCGGAGGGTTACGCCACCCCGCGGGTGGATGTGCGGGCCGCCGCGTTCGACGAACAGGGGCGTGTCCTGATGGTGCGCGATGCGGGCGACGGCGGCTGGTGCCTGCCCGGCGGTTGGGCCGATGTGGGCGATACGCCTTCCGGTGCCGCCGAGCGCGAAGTGTGGGAAGAGGCCGGCTTCCATGTTCGGGCGCGGCGGGTCATCGGCGTGTACGACGCCAACCGCGTGCCGGGGAAACTGTACCTCTACCACGCGTTCAAAATCGTCTTCCTGTGTGATTTGCTGGACGGCGAGGCGCGGCCCAGCTTGGAGACCACCGAGGTAGCTTTCTTCGCCCGCGAGGCGCTCCCGGCGAACCTGTCGCCCTACCGCACCCCGCAGCGGATTCTAGAGGATGCCTTTGAGGCTTACCGGGCCACGCATTGGGATACGGTGTTCGATTGAAGGGCTCCTTGGCCCTCCTCTTTTCATTTTTCTTTCTTGTTGGGAGTACTCCATGCGCCGTGAACTGGACGCCCTGCTGGCCTTTCATCGGGCCATGAACAGCTACATCGCTGAACGGCCCACCGCCCGGTTGCCCGAAGATGTGGCGGCGGTGCGCCTGGCCCTGCTCGAAGAGGAATTGCAGGAGTATCGTGAGGCCCTGGCCGCCGGCGATTTGGCGACCATTGCCGACGCTCTCACCGATTTGCTTTATGTGCTTCTGGGCACTTTTGTCAGTCATGGCCTGCAGGATGTAGCCGAAGCCTTGTTCGACGAGGTACATCGCAGCAATATGACCAAGCGCGGCCCTGACGGCCAGGTGCTCTATCGTGAGGACGGCAAAGTGCTCAAGCCGCCCACTTACGAGCCGCCGGATTTGCGTCGGGTACTGGCAGAGGGCAGGAGTCAGCCGTAGGCGCAGCGGGGCGAGCCGACGCCTGAGGAGCGCGCCCCGCTTCGGGTGTTGGCCTTCGCCGGCAGCACCCGCCGGGATTCGCTGAACTTTCACTTGGCCCAGGCGGCGGCGCGGGAAGCCGAAGCCTTGGGGGCCGAAGTGCACCTGGCCTGCCTGAGCGACTATCCCCTGCCTTTGTACGACGCCGACCTGGAAGGGACCCAGGGGTTGCCGCAAGCGGCGCGGGCCTTCAAGGCCCTGCTGGCGGCTCACGATGTGTGGCTTATCGCCTCTCCGGAGCACAACGGCTTCTTCACCCCGCTGTTGAAGAACGCTTTGGACCGGGCCTCCCGCCGGGAAGCAGGAGAGCCGCGGTTGGTGGCCTTTCAGGACAAGGCGGCGGCATCATGTCCGCCACGCCGGGCGCCCTGGGCGGGGTGCGTGGCCTGCCCATGTTGCGCCTGCTGCTCAACAACCTGGGGGTGGTCGTGGTGCCGGAGCAATTGGCCGTGGGACACGCTGATGAGGTGCTGGATGACAAAGGGGGGATGCGCGAAGCCTACCTGGCCCGGCGGCTGCGCCGTGTGGTGCAGCGGGCGCTTCGCCTCGCTAAGGGGTTGCGCGAGGCGGGCTGAGCCGCGCTTGCGTTTGCCCGGGGAGTGTGCTATAACATTCTCAAAAGCAAGACGTGGAGATTGGAACGCACGAGGTGTAACGATGACCATGGTAGAAGTCGATGATCTGACCCTGGAAGGCCTGGCCGAGGCCCCAGAGGCACGCTGGCAGAAAATGCTGCGCTTTGTGGGATGGAACGAACAGGCCAGAGAAGACGCCTCCCGCTCGCTGGAAATCCTGCTGCAACGGGCGCGGGAATTGGTGGTTGCCACCTACGATTACTTGCGCTCGATCCCGGAAACCGCCGCCATCCTGGGATGGGAAGAAGAAGTGGATGGAGCCCATCTGGAGGAGAGGCGGCGGTTCTTTTCGCTCTGGCTGGCGCGGGTGTTAGGGCTGGATACCAGCGACGAATTTGCCCATTACCTTTTTCGCGCCGGGCAAATTCATGCCGGGCATGGCCCCCGGCGCATCCATGTGCCGCCGGAATATGTCACCGGAGCCATAGGGCTGGTGCAGGCCTCCTTCGCCCAGTTCATGGCCGAGGGCGGCATGGAGGCGACGGTGCTGGCGGCGGCCAACGCGGCGTGGGCCCGCTATTTGCAGGTTCAGTTGGACATGATGCTCTTCGGCTACCAGGTGGCCCGGGAAATGGACCAGGGCGATGTTTCCGTGCGCATCGAACTCTATGGTCGGCTGCGTGCCTTGACAGGGGAGACGGCAGTCTCCCTGCGGGTGCAGCGCGAGAGCCCGGTGGCCGAAGCCCTACGCAAGTTCTTCAACTACTTCCCCAAGGCCCGGAAGGAGGCGTTGGAGCCGGTATGGCGCTCGGTCGAGCGCCCCGATGCTTCCTGGGTGGAGGTGCACCAGGTTTATGTGCCGCGTCACGCCTGGCGGGTGTTGCTCAACGGGCGTGATCTGGCGTATGCGGGTGGGTTTTACCAACCCCGCCTCAAAGCGGGTGATGTTTTGGCCCTGTTTCCCCCAGGGCGGTGAACGCCCCCACATACCAGGAAAGGAGGTGAGAACGCGAAGGATCGGCTTTTTTGCGAAACCGCTTGTCTCAATTCGCAAGGTAAGGAGGAGGAACCATGCCTTTTGGAGGATATGCCAACCGCATTGCCCACATTGACCTGACGAAGGGGACGGTGGAATACAGGCCCATCCCCGAAGCGTGGGCCCGCAAGTACATCGGGGGACGGGGATTGGGCGTGCGCTATGTGTTCGAGGCCGGTCCCCAGGTGGACCCGCTTTCCCCCGACAACATCCTGTGCTTCATGAACGGCCCGCTGACCGGCACCGAAACCAATATGAGTGGTCGGATGGCCATCGTGACCAAGTCGCCGCTCACGGGCACCGTTACCGACAGCCACCACGGTGGCTGGTCGGCGGCCCGGCTGCGCTGGGCGGGCTTCGATGGCCTGATCTTCAAGGGCCGCGCCGAAAAACCGGTGTACGCCTATGTGCACGACGGTCAGGTGGAGATCCTGGACGCCTCGGAGGTGTGGGGCAAGGGCGTGCACGACACGGTGCGCTACTTCCAGGAGAAGTACGGCGAGAAGGACCTCTCCGTGATCGCCATCGGCCAGGCGGGGGAGAACCTGGTGCGCTTTGCCTCCTGGATCAACGAGCACGACCGGGCCAGCGGCCGCGGCGGCACGGGTTGTGTGGGCGGCAGCAAGTTGCTCAAGGCCATTGTCATCAAGGCCCCCAAGCAGATGCCCAAACCCGCCAACCACGACGCCTTCAAGGAGGCCCACAAGAAGGCCCTGGCCATGATCATGGATGAGAAGAATGTGACCGCGCCGCGCAAGGGCGGGCTTTCGGTCTACGGCACCAATGTGCTGATGAACATCGTCAACAGCATTGGCGCCTTGCCCACCCGCAACAGTCAGTTGACGGCCTTCAAAGAGGCGGAGAAGATCAGCGGCGAGTGGGTCAAGGAGCACATCCTGGTGCGCGACCCCACCTGTCATGCCTGTCCAGTGGCCTGTAAGAAAGAAGTGGAAATCAAGGAGGGGCCCTTCAAGGGGCTGCGCATGGAAAGCGTGGAGTACGAGTCGGCCTGGGCCTTTGGCGCCAACTGCGACAACGCGGATGTGGCCGGCGTGGCCAAGTTGATCGACCTGGCCAACGACTTCGGCATGGATACCATCGAGACGGGCAATGTGCTCTCCGCCTACATGGAGGCCACCGAGCGCGGGTATCTGAACGGCGATGGCGGTCTGGCTTGGGGTGATGTGATGGGCATGGTGGAAACCGTGCGCAAGATCGCCTTCCGCGAAGGTATCGGCGACAAACTGGCCCTGGGGGCGGCGGGCTTTGCCGAAGCCATCGGCCATTCGGAACTCGCCATGTCGGTCAAAGGGCAGGCCATCCCGGCCTACGACCCGCGCGGCTTGAAGGGGATGGGCATCGCCTACGCCACCAGCAACCGGGGCGCCTGCCACCTGCGCGCCTACACGCCGGCCAGCGAGTTGGGCCTCATCCCGCTGAAGACCGACCCGCTGGAGTGGAAAGGCAAAGGCGAACTGACCAAGTTGTTGCAGGACCTCCACGCCTTCTCGGACAGCATGAACCTGTGCAAGTTCAGCGCCTTTGCCGAGGGAGCGGAGGAATACGCCGCCCAGTTCTCCGCCGTCACGGGCATCCCCTTCACGGCCGAGGATGTGCTCAAGACCGGCGAGCGCATCTACAACCTGGAGCGGTATTACAACAACCTGGCCGGGTTCCGTGAGGGGAGCGACTACCTGCCTGAGCGCTTCTTGAAGGAACCTTCCACCATGCCCGGCTCAGAAGGGCATGTGTGTGAGTTGGAGCAGATGCTCGAGGAGTACTACCAGGTCCGCGGTTGGGAGAACGGCGTGGTACCGGAGAGCAAACTGAAGGAGTTGGGCATCTCGTAGTTTGGGCTTCCCCCCCACGGCACGCAAAGCCCCCGGAATTACATCCGGGGGCTTGTTTTGTGCTTTTGGCGATGAAGCCGCATTACCCCCCGGCGCGGAGGAGTTTGGGTTTCAACGCCTCCCAGGCGCTTTGGAAGGCCTGATCCTCGCCGTGGAGGCGCAGCCATACCTGGCCCACCCGCAGGGAGCCGATCTGGTAGTCAGGTGCCGGTTCCACCTGCGCCCGCCAGCCCTTCGGGTGGACCCATTCGCCGTGTTGCAGGGTGGCCCCCAGGGA
>DUEP01000105.1 GCA_011176535.1 Anaerolineae bacterium
CAACACCGCCTCGGACACCAACACCGCCAACGCCCAGGCCGACCTCTCCGTCACCAAGGACGACGGCCTGACCGTGGTGGCCCCCGGCGCTACGGTGACCTACACCATCACCGTGCGCAATGCCGGCCCCAGCGACGCTCTGAACGCCACAGTGAGCGACGCCAAACCGACGCAGATCGCCAGTTGGGAATGGACCTGCACGGCCACAGGCGGCGCCACCTGCTCCGGCTCCGCCGGCCCCATCACCTCCAACTTCACCGACACCGTGGACCTGCCAGCCGGCTCAAGCATCACCTACACCGTCACCGCTTCCATCGCCTCCTCCGCCACCGGCGACCTCACCAACACCGTCTCCGTGGCCACGCCTGCCGGCGTCACCGACCCCACCCCCGTCAACGACTCGGCCGGCGACACGGACCGCATCCTCGCCACCGGCACCGGGGACCTGACCAAGACGCTGGTGGCCACCAACCAGACCTTCACCACCGGTACCCAGGTGGCCATTGGCGAAATCCTTACCTACGAGGTGACCTTCATCGTACCCGCGGGCGGCACCCTGAGCAACCTGACCCTCACCGACATCCTCGACCGCGGCCTGGTCTTCGTGGCCTGCGAGAACATCGCGGCTTCCGCCGGCATCACCACCACCCTGCCCGGCGGCTTTGCCGATGCCTGCAGCGCGCCCACCAACCCCACCGTGCACACCGAACCGACGGGAAGCGCCAACCCCGCCGACGCCGGGCGCAAAGTCGTCTTCGATCTGGGCACGGTGAGCAACCCCAGCGCCGGCGACGGCACGGTGACCATCCGCTACACGGTGGTCGTGCTGGACAATGTGGAAAACCAGTCCGGCGTGTCCCTGACCAACAGGGCCACGCTGACCTGGGGTGGCGGTTCCCTGACAGTCTCGGCTCCCCAGGTGCGCATCCAGGAGCCCGACCTCAGCCTGGGCAAAGCCGCCACGCCCACGGTGGTGTTGCCCGACGAGCCCATCACCTTCACCCTCACCGTGCAACATACGGCCCAGAGCGAGACGAACGCTTACGATGTGGTCCTCACCGATGTCTTGCCGAGGCAGATGACCTATGTCGCCGCCAGCCTGGCATCGGTGGATGGACCGACGCCTACCAGTATGGGCTACGACCCGCTCACCCGCACCATCACCGTCACCTGGGACACCTTCCCCCTGGATGCCACGGCCCACATCACCTTCCAGGCCACGCTGGACACGGTGCCCGGTGACCGGGTGACCAACGAGGCCTCACTGGCCTGGAGCAGTCTCCCCGGCGATGTGACCACCCCGCAATCGCCTTACAACGCCCTCTCCACCGAACGGTTCTACGACCCGGCCAGCCCGGCCGACATCTACGGTACCACCAGCACCGCCGAGGTGCGCATGGCCCTCCCCGAAACCGGCTTCGCCCCAGGTCGGGTGACTCCCTTGCCGGTCCAACAGGTGCCTTACAGCGGCCTGGACGGCCTGGTGCTCGAAATCCCCAAACTCGGCGTCCGCGTGCCCATCGTGGGCGTGCCGCGCACCGAGGCGGGCTGGGACCTGACCTGGTTGTGGGACAATGTGGGCTGGCTGGAAGGCACGGCTTTCCCCACCTGGGCGGGGAACACCGGTCTGACGGCCCACAACTATCTGCCCGACGGCCAGCCCGGCCCCTTTGCCCACCTCTACGATCTGCGCTGGGGCGATCAGATCATCATCCACGCCTCCGGCCAGCGCTACATCTACGAGGTCCGGCATGTCCGTCTGGTCGCCCCCAACGACACCTCGGTGCTCGGCCACAAAGAACGGGACTGGCTGACGCTCATCACCTGCCATACCTACGACGAAGCGCGGCAGGCCTACCGCTACCGCGTCATCGTCCAGGCCGTGCTGGTCGCGGTAGAAGCCGGGCCGTGATCCCCATGGGCGCTTCCCGGACACCTTTGGTCCTATAGACTTCGGGGCGGAGACGGGCTCTCCGCCCCGAAAAACACACCGGACGCCATGGGTCTGGCGACAAAACCGCCTGTCCCATGGCGTCCGGCCTTCTGGCTACACGAAGTCTCAGCCCCGCCCCTACCCCATCCGGCTCAGCGCATCGCCTTTCGTCACCTGGTGCACCACCACGCCCAGAATGTGGACCGCGATCAACCCCGCGAACACCCACTTGTAGTTCACATGTACCACCGCGGCCTTCAAGCCTCCAGTGCCCGCCGATAGTTGGGGAACCGGCTGACGATGGCCTGCAAAATCTCCCCGGCCTCCTGGGGCGTCAGCCCGGCGCCGAAGGCCACCACCTCCCCGGCCCCGTTCAGGCGCAACAGGCCCTGCTCCACCTCTTTGGCCGTGGGGTACGGCGTGGCGACCCACATCTCCTCGATGCGCCCAGCCGGATACCGCCGCATGCGCCCCAGCCCCAGGATCTCCCGGCGCACCTCCAGGGCCTCATAGGTCACACGGAGGCGTTCCCGACCGAAGGACATCCACAGCCCCGGCGCCAGTCAGGACACCAAAGCCCATCCAGAAGCCCAGCCAAACCAGCGTGAACGCCACCGGCATCCAGAAATCCCCCGCGCTTTCCCGCCAGGCTGGCTGGTACCCCGACCGGGCTGCCAGGAACCCTACCGCCCGCTACCTCCCCTAAGGTCCAGCCATCCAGCCAGAGGGTCAAAAAGAGCCAGGTGTCTATCGGCCTGGGTGCCAAAACTACAACCTCCAACACGCCCCCTTCCTCGCGGAGATGG
This sequence comes from Anaerolineae bacterium, assembly GCA_011176535.1. Lineage (NCBI taxonomy): Bacteria > Bacillati > Chloroflexota > Anaerolineae > Anaerolineae bacterium. The sequence goes on from DUEP01000105.1 coordinate 2,740, forward strand.
TAACGCCTTTTGGCGCTCAAGGGGAAACTTGCAGGGGCATTCTCCCTCCCGCGCTACGAAGAGGCCAGCACGGCCTCCAATGCCGTCACCACCTGGTCCACCTGCTCGCGGGTGATGACCAGCGGCGGCAGGAAGCGAATCACCGTCAGCCCGGCCGGGAGGGCCAGCACGCCGTGTTCCAGCAACGCCTGGATGTAGGGGGGCACTTTCTGCTTGAGTTCCACGCCCAGCATCAGGCCCAGGCCGCGCACCTCGCGGATGAGGGGGCTCTGAATCGCCCGTAGCCGCTCCAGGAAGTACGCGCCCACCTCGGCCGCCCGCTGAGGCAGGTTTTCCTCTTCAAGCACCTCCAGCGCCGCCAGCGACGCGGCCGCGGCCACGGGGTTGCCGCCGAAGGTGGTGCCGTGGATGCCCGGCTTGAGAGGCGCCACCCGCTCGCCCAGCAACACCGCACCCATGGGGATTCCGCCAGCGATGCCCTTGGCCAGGGTCACCAGGTCGGGCTGCACGCCGTAGTGCTGGAAGGCGAAAAGTTTGCCCGTGCGGCCCATGCCGCTCTGGATCTCGTCCACGATGAGCAGGCCCCCCCGTTCCTGGCAGACGGCCTGGGCGCGCTGCAAGAACTCCGGCGTGGCCGGGTGGATGCCGCCCTCGCCCTGCACCACCTCCAGAATTACGGCGGCAGTCTCCTCAGTCACGGCCTCGTCCAGGGCCTCCGGTTTGTTGAAGGGGATGTGGGTGAAGCCGGGGACCAGGGGCTCGAAGGGGGTGCGGTATTTTTTATTCCAGGTGGCGGAAAGGGCCCCTAAAGTCCGGCCATGGAAGCCCCGCATGGCGGCCACGATGCCGGGGCGGCCAGTGCTAAAGCGGGCGAACTTGATGGCCGCTTCCACGGCCTCGGTGCCCGAATTGCAGAGGAAAACCCGATCCATGCCCGGCACCAGATTGCCCAGGCGCTTCAACAGGCGGGCGCGGGTGTCGTTGTAAAACATTTCGGGGCAGGTGATCAGCCGGGCGGCCTGCTCGGCCACGGCCTGGGCCACTTTGGGATGACTGTGGCCGATGTTGGCCACGCCGTGCCCGGCCACGCAATCAATGTACGCCCGGCCCTGGTCGTCCCACACCACAGCGCCTTCACCCCGGACGATGGTCACCGGCCGCTTGACATACAGGCCGGAGGTGTAACGCGATTCAAGGGCTTGCCAATCCATCAGAAGAGCCTCCTTGAAAATTCCTGCCTCCGTGAGTGGGTTGACCACTCAATAGGATCACCGAAATCCGTGGTGAGCCTGCAAACTGCGATAGCGGAAGGACTGCTCCCGCAGGGCGCGGATGGCGGCCACGGCGGCCGCGGCGGCCGAGAGGGTGGTGATCAGGGGCACCCGGTGCTCCCAGGCGGCCGCCCGGATGCGGGCGCCGTCGCTGTGGGCCTGCGCCCCCAAGGGGGTGTTGATCACCAATTGCACCCACCCTTCGCGGATGGCGTCCACCACATGGGAGGAACCTTGGGAGACTTTGTTCACTGGCGTCACTTCCAGCCCCACGCGGCGCAGGTAGGCCGCCGTGCCGGGGGTGGCGTAGAGGCGAAAGCCCAGGCGGGCCAGGTCGCGGGCGATTTTGGCCGCCGCACCCTTGTCGTAATCGTTCACGCTGAGCAACACCGCGCCCTCGGTGGGCAGGGGCATCCCAGCGGCCATCTGGGCTTTGGCGAAAGCGTGCCCAAAGTGGGCCGCGTGGCCCATGACCTCGCCGGTGCTGCGCATTTCGGGGCCCAGCACGGCCGGGCTGCCCACCAACTTGGCAAAGGGCAACACCGCCTCTTTGACGAAGAACCCGTCCACGCGCGGCTCCTCGGTCACTCCCAACTCGTCTAAAGTGCGCCCGGCCATCACCTGGGTGGCGATGCGGGCCAGGTTCAGCCCCGTGGCCTTGCTCACATAGGGCACGGTGCGCGACGCGCGGGGGTTGACCTCCAGCACATACACGATGTCGTCCTTAATAGCGAACTGAAGGTTCATCAACCCGCGCACGCCCAGGGACAGCCCCAGGCGGGTGGTGTATTCGCGGATAATCTCCAGGTGGTAGGCACTGATTTTGTAGGGCGGCAACACGCACGCCGAATCGCCCGAATGCACCCCGGCCTCTTCGATATGCTGCATGATGGCGCCGATGACCACCCGGTGCCCGTCGGCCAGGGCGTCCACCTCCACCTCGTAGGCATCGTCGAGGAAACGATCCAGCAGCACCGGCTGGCCGGGCGCAGCGGCAAAAGCCTCGCCCACGAAGCGTTCCAGTTCCTCGGGCGCGTGGACGATGGCCATGGCCCGTCCCCCCAGGACGAAGGAGGGCCGCACCAGCACCGGATAGCCCAGCCGCCCGGCGATCTGCCGCGCCTCGGCCGGCGTGCGGGCGATGCCGTGCTCGGGCTGCGGAATGCCCAAGCGTTCCAGCAGCGCGGCGAAGCGCTCCCGGTCCTCGGCCAGGCGGATGGCCTCCGGCGGCGTGCCCAGGATGGGCACCCCGGCCCGCTCCAGGCCCTCGGCCAGGTTGAGAGGCGTCTGCCCGCCAAACTGGACGATGACGCCCTGGGGGCGCTCCTTTTCTACCACCTCCAGCACATGCTCCAAGGTCAGCGGCTCAAAATACAGCCGGTCGGCGGTGTCGTAGTCGGTGGAGACGGTTTCAGGGTTGCAGTTGAGCATGATGGACTCGTAACCCATCTCCGACAGGGCAAAAGCCGCCTGACAGCAGCAGTAGTCGAACTCGATGCCCTGCCCGATGCGGTTGGGGCCGCTGCCCAGGATGAGCACCTTGGGCCGTTCGGTGGGCCGGGCCTCATCGGCCAACTCATAGGCGCTATACAGGTATGGCGTCTGGGCCTCGAACTCGGCGGCACAGGTATCCACCCGGCGGTAGGTGGGACGCACGCCCAGACGCTCCCGCAGGGCGCGCACACGCTCGGCTCGCTCGGTCACCGGGGCTTCGGGCACCAGCCAGGGCCACAGGCGGGCCAAATGGGCGTCGGCGAAGCCCATCCGCTTGGCCTGCCGCAGCCGGCGGGCCAGGTCGGGTTCGGGCGCGGCCGCCGAAATGGCCCGCAGTTGGGCCTCCATCTCAGCCACCTGTTGCATCTGGGCCACGAACCAGGGGTCGTATCCGGTAGCCGCAGCGACTTTCTCCGAGGGGTGGCCGGCCTGCAGGGCGCGGTAGGCCCTGAACATCCGGTCCGGATGGGGCACGGCCAGTTCCTCCGGGGTGGGCACCGGCACCGGGTCGCGGTCCGGCCCAGAGCCGTCCAGGGCATCCACGCCCATTTCCAGGGACTGCACGGCTTTGTGCAGCGCCTGGGGAAAGGTCACGCCCAGGGCCATCACCTCTCCCACCGACTTCATCTGCGGACCCAGGGTGGGGTCTGCCCCCGGAAACTTCTCAAAGGCCCAGCGGGGGATCTTGACCACCACATAGTCCAGCGAAGGCTCGAAGGCGGCGCGGGTCTCGCCGGTGATGTCGTTGACGATTTCGTCCAGAGTGAAACCCACGGCCACCAGGGCGGCGATTTTGGCGATGGGGAAACCGGTGGCCTTGGAGGCCAGGGCCGAGGAGCGGGAGACGCGGGGGTTCATCTCGATGACCACGGTTCGGCCGGTGCGCGGGTCCACGGCGAACTGGACGTTGGCGCCGCCGGTTTCGACGCCCACAGCCGACACGACCCGCCGGGCCAGGTCGCGCAGGCGCTGGTATTCGGGGTCGGTGAGGGTCATGGCCGGGGCCACGGTGATGCTATCGCCGGTGTGGACGCCCATGGGATCGAGATTCTCAATGCTGCACACCACCACAAAGTTGTCGGCCCCGTCGCGCATGACCTCCAACTCGTACTCTTTCCAGCCCAGCACCGACTCTTCAAGCCAGGCGCGGCCGATGGGCGAGGCGCCCAGGGCGTGGTGCACGGCCTCGTCCAGGTCTTCGGGCTGCTGCACCCACGAGGCGCCGGTGCCGCCCAGGGCAAAGGACGCCCGCACCAGCAGGGGGTAGCCGATTTCGGCGGCCAGGGCGCGGGCCTCCTCTAACGAGGCCACAGCGCCCCCTTTGGGCACGGGGAGGCCGGCGCGAATCAGGGTTTCTCGGAAGCGCTGCCGGTCCTCAGCCGCGCGGATGGCGTCCAGGTTGGCGCCGATGAGCCGCACGCCGTAGCGATCCAGCACGCCGCGCTCGCTGAGGGCCAGGGCCAAGTTGAGGCCGGTCTGCCCCCCCACGGTGGGCAGCAGAGCATCGGGCCGCTCCTGGGCGATGATGGCCTCGAGCACTTCGGGGGTCAGGGGCTCGATGTAGGTCGCGTCGGCCAGGTCGGGGTCGGTCATGATGGTGGCCGGGTTGCTGTTGACCAACACGATACGGTAGCCCACGGCGCGCAGGGCTTTGACCGCCTGGGTGCCGGAGTAATCGAACTCCGCCGCCTGGCCGATGGTGATGGCGCCGGAGCCGGGGATCAGGATGGTGTGAATGTCGTCACGCTTAGGCACGGGGAACCTCAGGGGAAAAGACGAGGCACAACGCCTCATCCCGCTCCTCCCGCATAGCCTGGAGGTCTTCAGGCGTATGGACCAAATCGGGAGCATGTTCAGCAATCCATTGCGCGGCCCGCTCCAGTTCGGCCAGCACTTGTCGCCGGCGTTGGCGCCGGGCCTCGGCATCCTCAGCCAGAGCACGCTCCAGCGCCTCGCGCACGAACTGAGACATGCTCATCCCCCGCCCTTCGGCCGCCTGGCGCAGGCGACGGTACAGGTCTTCGGTGAGCATGAACTGCACCCGGGTATACATAAGCCACCTCCATCAGCACACAGCATTCCACATCATTCCACGCTCAGTGTAGCGGGAAAGGCAGCGGTCTATCAAGATGAAGACACCCGCCTGCCCACACCTCTGCGTTCTCCGCACCCTCTGCGTCTTTGCGCTCCCGCGTCTCTGCGCCCTCCGCGCTTCAAAGCGGCACCAGGTCGCCGCACTCCAAAACAAAATCCGCGCTCATCCGTGTCCTTCCGCGTCATCCGTGGTCTCTTTCTGCACCAGACCCATGAAGGCGTCGAACAGGCCAAACGCATCGTGGGGGCCGGGGGCGGCTTCGGGATGAAACTGGACGCTGAAGACCGGACGGTCCTTGAGGCGCATCCCTTCCAGCGAGCCGTCGTTCAGGCTGAGGTGGGTGATCTCCACCTCCGCAGGCAGGGTGTCGGCATCCACAAAGTAGTTGTGGTTCTGCGAGGTGATGAGCACCCGGCCGGAGCGCAGGTCTTGCACGGGATGGTTGCCGCCGTGGTGGCCGAACTTGAGGCGGCGGGTGCGGCCGCCCAGGGCCAGGCCCAGCAACTGATGGCCCAGACAGATGCCCAGCAGGGGTAGCCCGGCGTCGAGTAGGCCGCGGGTGGCCTCAACCGCATAGGGCAGCCCGGCCGGGTCACCAGGACCGTTCGACAGCACCACCCCGTCGGGTTGCAGAGCCAGGGTTTCCTCGGCCGGGGTAAAGGCAGGCACCACGGTGACCCGCGCGCCACGGGCCAACAGATGGCGCAAAATGTTGCGCTTGGCACCAAAGTCGTACACCACAACATGCGGGGGCATCTCGGTCTCACGCATCCCTTCAGGGAAGTGGAGCGTAGAGCGGAGCGTCGCATCGCCCGGCCAGGGGTGGGAACGCGCACAGGTCACCTCGCGCACCATATCGCGCCCGTCCAGGCCGGGCCAGGCCCGGGCCCGGCGCAACAACACTTCGGCCGGGGTGCCCTGGGTCGAAAGGGCGGCTTTGAGGGTGCCCTGATCGCGCAGTTTGCGGGTCAAGTAGCGGGTATCCACCCCGGCAATGCCCGGCACGCCGTGGTGGGCCAGCCACTCGGCCAGGGTACGCTTGGCCCGCCAGTTAGACACCACCGGGCTCAGGGAGCGCAACACCACCGTCTCCACCTGGGGGCGCGCGGACTCGAAATCCTCGGCGTTGATGCCCACGTTGCCGATGTGGGGCGCAGTGAACAACACCCCCTGCCCGCGATACGAGGGGTCGGTGAGGATTTCCTGGTAGCCGGTCATGCTGGTGTTGAACACCAGTTCAAACACCGCATCGGCCGGCGCGCCCAGGGCCTCGCCGGCCAACACCGTGCCGTCTTCTAAGGCCAGTGTCGCTGTGGGCATACTGTACTCCCAGAAAAGCCCAGGGGCACCACCAAGCCCCCGGCTTGCCATCACATTACCGCACCCAACGCCACACCGTAGGCAACAACGCCCCGGCGATGAGTGCCTTGAGCACATCGCCTAAGACAAAGGGGGCCAATCCCAAAACCAGCACCCGCTGCGGGCCCACGAAAAGAGCCAGCCAGGCCAGGCCTGGCAGGTACAGGGCTACCTCGGCCAGCAAAAAGACCAGCCAGGCGGTCCGCCCCCGGCGGTCCCAGCCCTGTTCAGCCATAAAGCCGGCCACCCAGGCCGCAGCCACAAAGCCCACCAGATACCCGCCGGTGGGGCCCAGAAGGTGCGCCAGCCCGGAACCGCCGCCGGCGAACACCGGCAGCCCGGCCAACCCCTCAGCCAGATACAACAACACCGCCAACGCCCCCCGCCGGGGGCCCAGCGCCGCGCCCACCAAGAGCACCGCCAGCGTCTGCCCGGTGATGGGTACGGGCGTAAAAAGCAAAGGCACGCGCACCTGAGCTAACAGGGCGATGAACAGACTGGCGCCCAACAGCAGCGCCAAGTTGGCCCGCCGCGACAGCGGCGGCACCAATACCGTGCGGGGGTAGGTCAAGGTTCTCAGGGCCATCATCCACTCCTTTCAGAAAACAAGGGTTACCCAAAGAGGGAACACCCAGCCCGGAGCGAAGTCACGCCCCAGCAGGGGGCGTAAAGGCGGCGGTGGCACCCAACGCCGTGACCGCCCGCGCCCCGGTCATATTACCCACCCGCAGCGCGCTATAAAAGGAAGCGTTCCGAAGCCGCGCCGCAATGAACCCGGCGGCAAAAGCGTCCCCGGCCCCGGTGGTGTCCACCACCTCGCGGACCTCCGGGGCGGGCACCCGCCCCTGGAAATCCGGCGACCACCCATAGGATCCGGCAGCACCCAGTTTGACTACCGCCCTGCGGGCGCCGCGTTCTCCCAAGGCCGTGGCGATGTCCTCCGGGTCGCGGTGACCGGTCAGGCGGTATCCCTCGTGGGCGTTGCAGAAGAACACATCCAGCAGGGGCAACAAAGGCCACAGCGGAGCCGAATCGTCCATGGCCGGCGAAGTGACCACATCCAGCGAGACCCGCATTCCGGCGGCATGGGCCCGGGCGAGCACGGGGGCCAGGGCCGTGGTCAGCAATCCAGGGAGCACAAAGTAGCCCGCCAGGTGAAGCCACTTCGCCCCGACCTTAGCATAGGCCTCCGGTCGCAACCGTGTTGGCGTCAGGTAAGCGTTGGCCCCAGGGGTATGGATAAAGCGGGGCTGCCGCTCGTGATCCACCAGGCCCACACTGACCGCCGTGGGGGCGTCCACGGTTTCCACGAAACGGTCATCCACCCCAAAGGTCTGCCAGGTGCGACGGGCAAGGGCAGCCGCCTCATCGGCGCCCACACAAGCGGCGATGCCCGTGGAAAGGCCCAACGATGCCAGCACCACGGCCGTGTTCGAGGCACACCCACCCGGCCCCACCGCCGCCTGCTCGAAAGCGATGGATTCATGGCGGGGCACTTCGTCCACCGGGTAGCAGAGGACATCTAAGGTGACATTGCCTACTACAATGGCTTCCATCGCAACCACGAGCATCACCACAGGAAAGGCAACCAGGGGGTTGAAGGCGGTGGGCTGCAGATACCCAGCGGTCAAGGGCAGGGGCCTGACCTAAGCGATCGTCGTGCCGCCGCCCGCCAGGGCGTGGCGAATCGGTTGGGCAATGCGGCCGTCGGCGATGATCACCCGCGCCACACCGCCCGCCAGCGCCTCCTGGGCGCCCAACACCTTTTTTTTCATGCGCCCCTGGGCGTATTCCAGGGCGGCTTCCACCTGAGAGGCCGGCAGGTGAGGGATCAGGCTGCTTTCGTCAGGGAAGTTGCGCAACAGTCCCGGCGCGGCGGTGAGCAGGAGTAGCGTATCGGCCTGCAAGGCCGCAGCGATCATGGCCGCCGCCCGATCCGCATCCACGTTCAGCGCCTCGCCCGCCTCGCTCACCGCCAAGGGGGCCACGACCGGTGTGTACCCGGCTTCGAGCAGCAAACACAACAGGGCAGCGTTGACGGTCTGGATTTTCCCGGTGTAGTCTCCGCGCAAAATCTTGCGCTTGCCGTTCTCCACGATGCGGATGCTGCCTTTGCGTTTGGCGCGAAGCAACCGGCCATCGAGGCCGCTCAGGCCCAAAGCGTTCACCCCGCGCTGCTGCAACTGCTCCACCAGCAGGGTGTTCACCTTGCCGTTGACGGCCGCGGCGAAGATTTCCAGCGTGGGGCGATCCGTATAGCGGCTGGTGAAACCCGAGGGCGAAGTCACAAACCGCGGGGGACGCTCCAGTGCCTCACCCAGGGCGTTGGCTTCAGCTGAGCCTCCGTGCACCACCACCACCTTTTCACCCTGCGCTACCAAGGTCGCAATGTCTTCACAAGCCGCGGCAAAATCCACACCTTCGGTGCCGCCGAGTTTGACGACCAGGGTCATGCATCTCCTCCTGAGCAAGTATGCAAAAGTAACGACCGCATAGTATCACGGGCAAGAAGGCCAACTTCAACCCTCGCCCGCCAGCCGGATTCTGAGCCATTGGAGCACCTCTCCGGAGGTACCGATACGCAAGCCAGAACGAGCGGCTACAGCCGGGTCATCGATAAAATGGCGTCGACTCAAAGTCACCAGATAGTCCACCTGAACCCACATGGCCGCCAGGACGATAGGCACATCGGCAGCATGGGCAATGATTCCCCGATGGAGAGCCACTTCTTCAGGCGAAGGGTCACGCACGATGTGGATCCGGGCGGCACGTAATGCTTCCCGAAAAAGGAGACAGGGGCCTCCGGAATGCTATGCCAGACCTCAAATGGGATGCAACCCGGGGAAATCCAGCCCCGTGGTTTCGTTCAACCCCAGCATGAGGTTCATGGATTGCACCGCCGAACCGGCCGCGCCTTTCATCAAATTATCGATGGCGCACATGGCGACCACATGGCCGGTCGTCTCATCCAAAGCAAAGCCCAAATCGGCGTAGTTGCTCCCGGCAAGGATCTTGGGCTCGGGCACGCGGTACACACCCCGGCGCTCTTTGACCAGGCGCAGGAAGGGGTTTTCATTGACCACCTGACGGTACGCCTTCCACAGGTCTTTCTCGGTCACGCCGGGCTTGACCCAGGCGTGGACGGTGGCCAGCGCGCCGCGCACCAGGTCCACCGAGGTCATGGTCAGGCTGACTTGCGTCAGGCCCAACTCCTGGATGACCTCGGCCGTGTGGCGGTGGCCGTAAGGGGCATAGGTGCGGACCACGCTGCTGCGCTCCGGATGGTGGGAGCCGGGGTTGGGTTCGGCCCCGCCTTCCGAAGAACCGACCTTGATCTCACCGATGACGGGCCGCTCGGCGTCCAGGAGACCCGCCTGGACCAGGGGCAACAACGCCAGAATGGTGGCAGTGGCGTTGCAGCCCACGCCGCTGACATAGCGGGCCTGGCCCAGTTCCTCGCGGTGCAACTCGGGCAGGCCGTAGACGAACTTTTCCAGCCACTCCGGCGCAGCGTGAGGCCTGCCGTACCAGTACTCGTAGGCGGCAGGATCGCGCAGGCGGAAATCGGCGGAAAGGTCCACAATGTACGACGCCACCTCGGCCCACCGGGCGATGTGCTTCTGGACTTCACCGTGGGGCAAGGCCAAGAAAAGCACATCCACCGGCTCCAAAGCGTCGGGGGCGGTGAACTTGAGTCGGGTACGCTTGCGCAGGTTGGGGTGCACCTGATACACATACTGCCCCAAATAGCGCCGCGAAGTGGCCTGCACCACCGTCACCGCAGGATGCTCAAGCAACAAACGCAGCAGTTCCCCGCCGGTATAGCCAGAAGCGCCCACAATGCTTGCGGTGAAACTCGTTGGGGTGGTCATGAGACCTCCGTAGGGAAAAGGGCTCGATTAGCGCGCCGCATTCGCCACGCGCAGGACGTATTCCACGATCTCGCCAGCGATGTCCACGCCAGTGGTGGGTTGAGCGGTGTGGAACTCCATGGTGTGATTGATCTCGTTGACCAGATAACCACGCTCCGGGTGCTCCAAGATGTCCACCGCCAGCACCCCACCGCCGACCGCCTGGGCCGCCTGAAGGCAAAGGGCTTCCAATTCGGGAGTTAGTGGACAGACCTCCCCTGCGCCGCCACGGGCGGTGTTGGTGATCCAGTGCTCGGATTTGCGATAGATGGCCGCCACCACTTTGTCGCCGATGACCAGGGCACGGATGTCGCGGCCCGGCTTGGCGATGTACTCCTGAATGTAAAACACCGCCTGCTGGGGGGAACCCAGGGTAGCGCGGTGCTCCAGGATGGCCTCGGCGGCATCCCGGTCGTTGATCTTGGCCAACAGTCGGCCCCAAGAGCCCACCACCGGCTTGAGCACCACCGGGTAGCCCAGTTCCTCGATGGCTTCCAGCGCCGATTGAGGGGTAAAGGCCAGGCGCGTTCGAGGCTGCGGAAGCCCCGCGCGGGCCAGGGCCAGGGTAGTGGCCATCTTGTCACCACAAATTTCGGCTACACGAAAAGTGTTCACCGTGGGCACGCCCAGGGCCTCCAAAGTGCGCAAAGCATACAACCCGCGCGTGGCGCTGATGCTCCGCGAGAGCACCGCGTCGAACCGCTGCCATGGCGCGGGGTCCTGAGGATCGAAGTGGATCAGGCGGTCGTCCAGACGCTCATAGTCCACCCCCCGGGTTTCCAGGGCGGCGAAGATCCACTTTTCTTCCACCCGCACGCGAGAATAGATCACACCGATGCAATAACGTTTCATGATTCGTTACTTGGTTGCCTGGTTGTTTGGTTGATGGTTGGACCTGGTCAGGGCAGGCCGCTCCCCTCTCCTCCCCCAGCCGGGGGAGGAGAGGGGAGGATTGTGGGGAAGAGCAGGGGGCTCCCAGATCGAGGGTCTTGGGCCTTACTCGCCCCAGTCCTCCTCTTCCATAGGCGCCAGTTCCACGGCAGGCGGATCTAACGAAACCACCTCTAACTCCACGCCGCAATCGGGACAGACAACGATTTCGTTGACCTCGGTGCCGGGTTCCAGATCAAATTCGGCAGCACATTCGGGACAAGTGACATTCATGGACATGAGAGCCTCCTCTTTTGGGATGTTGGGGGTTGGTTACCTGGTTGCCTGATCAGGGTAGGCCTGAGGGAGCTGTTGGGTCAGCAAGACCTGGGCCTGGTTCAACTGGGCCCGGACCGCCTCGGGGGAGGTACCGCCTTCCACCCGGCGGCGGCGGATGCTTTCCATGGGGTCCAGCACCCGGGCCACCACTTCCGGGGTCAGCGATGGATGCAGGGCCCGGTAGGCCTCCGGGGGCAGGGCATCCAGCGGGGTCCCGGCGGTTTCGGCCTGGCGGATGAGTTCCCCCACCAGGTGATGAGCCTCACGGAAGGGGACGCCCTGCTCCACCAGATAATCCGCCAGGTCGGTGGCCAGGGTGGCTTTGTGGACGGCGGCACGCAATCGGTCGGCGTTCACGGTGAGGGTGCGCAGGGCATTGGCCAGGACGGGCACCAGGGCGTAAAGCGTATCGGCCGCGCGGAAGACGGGCTCTTTATCCTCCTGCAGGTCTTTGTCGTAGGCCGAGGGCAGGCCCTTGAGGGTACTCAGCAGGCCGGTGAGTAGACCAATGAGGGCACCACTCTTGCCACGGGCCAGTTCGAAGGCGTCGGGGTTCTTCTTTTGGGGCATCAGGCTGGAGCCGGTGGCGTAGGCATCGCTCAGAGTGAAGAAACCGAACTCGGTGCCAGAAAACAGGATGAGCGCCTCGGCCAGCCGACTGAGGTGGACGCCGACCAGGGCGGCGAAGAAAAGGAATTCGGCGGCGAAGTCGCGGTCGGAGACGGCGTCCAGGCTGTTGGGGGCAACCACGGCAAAGCCCAACTCCCTGGCCAGAGCCTGGCGATCCACCGGGTAGGTGGTGCCCGCCAGGGCCGCCGCGCCCAACGGCAGGGCCGCCGCCCGCCGGGTCAACTGGTAAAGCCGCTCGCGGTCGCGCTGGAGGGGCCAGAAGTGGCTCAGCCACCAGTGCCCCAGCAGGATGGGCTGGGCCTGCTGGAGGTGGGTGTAGCCGGGCATGACCACCTCCAGGTCGGCCTTGGCGCGCTCCAGCAAGGCGGCCTGCAGGTCGGCCAAAGCCTCGTCTAAACGGGGTCGCTGATCCAGCAGCCAGAGGCGAAAGTCGGTGGCCACCTGATCGTTGCGACTGCGTCCGGTGTGCAGTTTCCCGGCCAGGGGGCCGATGAGTTCGCGCAGGCGCCGCTCCACCGCGGTATGGATGTCTTCGTCGGTCGGGGCGAAGACAAAGGTACCCTCGGCAAATTCTTGGGCCACGCGGTGCAATCCCTGCTGGATGGTCTGGGCCTCCTCGGCGGTGAGCACCCCGGCTCCTTGCAGGGCCTTGGCCCAGGCCAGGCTGCCGTGGATGTCATGGAAGGCCAGCCGCCGATCCACCATGATGGAGGCGTTGAGGGCCCACATTTGCGGATCCGTTCCCTGGGCAAAGCGCCCGCCCCAAAGTTTGGCTTCCGTATCCTGTGCCATACACCGCTCCTGGGTGTGAAAGACGCAGAGAATGGGAAATGTAGAGGACTCAAAGGCGTGGAAGACGCAAAGGGAGTGGGAGACACAGAGGGCTCAGAGGCTTTTCAAGGGAACCCTTGGCTCCTCACCTTTCGCCCTCCTCTGCGCCTCTGCGTCCCTCTGTGTCTCTGCGCTAATCCCGCTTAAAACGCGAGTAATCGGGCTTGGGCATGTCCAGCCCCGCTACGGGGAGTTTGTTCAGTGCCCTCACCTTCAGCGGCAGGCCAAAGAGGTGGATAAAGCCCTCGGCGTCGGACTGGTCATACACATCTTCCTGACCGAAGGTGGCGAAATCCTCACGGTAGAGGCTGAAGGGGCTCTTGCGGCCGGCAGGGATGATGTTGCCCTTGTAGAGTTTGAGGCGCACGATGCCGGTGACCGGCCCCTGGGTGGCATCTACGAAGGCGTCCAGGGCCTCACGCAGGGGGCTGAACCACAGGCCGTTGTACACCAACTCGGCGTACTTCAGGGCCACCAGGTCTTTGAACTGCATGGTGGCGTGATCCAGCACCAGAGATTCCAGTTCTCGGTGGGCCGCCAGGAGGATGGTGCCGCCGGGGGTCTCGTAGATGCCGCGGGACTTCATGCCCACCAGGCGGTTCTCGACCATATCCACCCGGCCGATGCCATGCTTGGCCCCCAGGGCGTTGAGATAGGCTACCAACTCAGCCGGGGCCATCTTCTGGCCGTTGACGGCCACGGGGGTGCCGGTCTCGAACTCGATCTCCACATACTCCGGTTCGTTGGGGGCTTCCAGGGGCGAAGCGGTGAGCATGAACACCGACTCATCGGGCTCCCACCAGGGGTCTTCCAGGGGGCCGCCCTCGTGGGAGATGTGCCACAGGTTGTGATCGCGGCTGTAGATGGTTTTGGTGGTGGCCGTGACGGGGATGTTGTGGGCCTGGGCGTAGGCGATGGCGTCCTCACGGGAGCGAATGACCCACTCGCGCCAGGGGGCGATGACCTTGAGACGCGGGTCGAGGGCCATGACCGTGAGTTCGAAGCGCACCTGGTCGTTGCCCTTGCCCGTGGCTCCATGGGCCACCGCGTCGGCCCCCACCTGATGGGCCACATCCACCAGATACTTGGCGATGAGCGGGCGGGCGATGGAGGTACCCAACAGGTACTTGCGCTCGTACACCGCACCGGCCCGCAACACGCGGAAGAGGTACTCACTGGCGAACTCGTTGCGCAGGTCCTTGATCACGATTCGACTGGCGCCGCTGGCCAGGGCCTTTTCTTCCAGGCCCTCCAACTCGGCGCCCTGGCCCAGGTCGGCGGTGAAACAGACCACCTCACAGCCGTAGTTCTCCTTCAGCCAGGGGACGATGACCGAGGTGTCCAGCCCGCCGGAGTAGGCTAACACCACCTTTTTCACCTGGGGCTTTGCCGCTGCACTCATGCCGAACCTCCTCAAAGGTATGAAAAAAGCCCTCCTTCCGGGGGAAGGAGGGCGACGAACTTCCAGTGCACGCACGTCTGGCGTCAAGGTACACGCGCCCGCACCCGCCTTTCCCGCCGGGGAAGGGGGCTGCTCTTACGAGGACGACGGACGCGCAATTCGTGGCTCATCACGAGGTTGGTTATACCAACGCCCCACGGTTCTGTCAAGGCAAAGCCGGATAAAAAAAGCGTAAACGACGCCCTACGGCGACGGCCCCCAGGATGAGCCATGTTTTGGTAAACTATCGTCACTACCGAGGCGCGCTCCCTCCTCTCGAAGCGGCCTGGACCGACGCGCCGGGGCTGTTGTAACGAACGGCGCGGTTTTCCGTCTCTACCTTTGAGTCAAGGGAAAAGAAGCCCCATGGAAGCCCACGAACTCCTGCAACGCGCGGCCAGAGGCGACGCCGAGGCCTTTGGCGATTTCTACGAACAGTTGCTGGACCGCGTATACCGGTACGCCTACTACAGACTGGGCAACGAGCGCGACGCCGAGGACCTCACCGAAGAAACCTTTGTACGGGCATGGGAAGCCCTGCGGAAGACCGGGCGGGTACCGGACCACCCGGAGGCCTGGATTTTCCGCATCGCCCACAACCTCATCGTGGACCACCACCGCGCCGCCCGCCCAGAGACGGAGCTAACTTCAGCGCCCCCTCTCCCCGATAGAGGGCCCGGGCCTGAAGAGCAGGTCCAACAACGGGAAACTCTGAAGGATCTGCTCCACCACCTCAGGCGTCTCCCCCCCCAATGGCAACAGGTGTTGGTGTGCCGCTTCATCCAGGGCATGAGCCACGCCGAGACGGCCAAAGTGTTGGGCATAGCGGAAGGGCATGTGCGCGTACTGCAATATCGTGCCCTGCGTCGGTTGCGTGAGATGCTTCAATCTCAAGAGGTAGAACATCATGGAACAACCCATTCCCCGGTCGGATGAAGAGATGATCGAGGCGGCCCTGGCCGCCGGCCTGCGCGCTGCCAAGCAGGGGGAAGAAGCACTGCAAGACTTTCTGGCCACGCTGGAGCCGGAGGTGCGCCAGGAAGTCGCTCCCTTGCTGCAGGTGGCCCTCACGCTGCAAGCGGCCCCCGAGGTTCAACCGCGCCCCGCCTTTCGTCGCCAGGCCCGGCGACGATTGTTGCGCCGCATCCGCCCCCCTTGGTTTGTAACGTTTTGGCGCGATCTCCGTCTTTATGGGCGAAGTTCCACACTCAAAACCCAAAGGAGGTTCGCGATGACATGGATCGTGGTTTTGGTCGCTATGGTCACGGCTTTGTTGGGAGGCGGCGGGGCGGTGTACGCCTCGGAAAGCGCCCTGCCGGGTGAAGCGTTGTATCCGGTCAAGATGGCCGTTGAAGAAGTGCAACTGGCGCTGGCCGGGCCGGAGCAGGATGTCAACCTGCTGGCCCAGTTCACGCAGCGCCGACTGGAAGAAGTTCAGGCGCTGGCCGCTCAGGGCCGCCACGACGAGATCCCGGTGGTCATGGCCCGCTACCAGGAGCAGGTGCAGGCCATGATACAGGAGATGGCCCAAATGGGGCAACCGGACCCCGAGGTGGTGGGCCAAAGCCAGGCGATGCTGGCGCAACACCTGCAGGTGTTGCAGGGTCTGGCCGAACAGGTACCGTCTGAAGCCCGACCGGCGCTGGAGCACGCGCTGCAGGTCTCTCAGCAAGGGCTGGAGATGATGCAACAGCATGGGCTCGGCGAGGGTAGGGGCACGCCCGGACCCGGTGGCCAAGGCCCTATGGGCAGCCCCATGCCCGGCGGCAGCGGTGGCGGAATGGGTACCCCCATGGGCAGCCCCATGCCCGGCGGCAATGGCAACGGCATGGGTACCCCAATGGGTAGTCCCATGCCCGGCGGCAGCGGTAATGGTATGGGCACCCCCATGTGGAGTCCCATGCCTGGTGGCAACGGCAATTGGCTGAATACCCCCATGCCCGGCGGCAACGGCAGCGGAATGGGTAACGGCGGCATGGGCGGCGGGCACTGACCTCGACCACGCCAGCCCTACCATCCCTATAAACACCAGGCGACCGCAAACGGTCGTCTGGTGTTTTTACTCCAACTGGGCGAAATTGGCGCCCGCTGGCCCCTGCTGGCCGCCGCCACGCTCATCGTGGTCGGCCCCCTGCTGGTGCTCTTTCTGCTCTTCCAGCGTCAGTTCATCCGCAGTTTCCTCCACTCCGGCCTGAAATAGCGTCAGCGCCCCAGGGTGAGACCACCGCCAGCCCCTCACCAGGAGGGGCCGGTTCCATGCGCCACGCCGGATGCCCAAGCGGCCAGCCTCAAAGGGTGCTGCATAATAAACATCAGCCCGTCCGCTTCCCAAAAACACCTCTTATCGTAAGTTTTGCGCAATCAGAGGCCAGATCACGAAAAACGGTCTCAAAATGAGACTTTTTCTCCGCACCTTACCAACGGAACTCAAAGATTGTATGCTCATGATCATTCTCTTGTGTAACCAAAGAA
>DUEP01000106.1 GCA_011176535.1 Anaerolineae bacterium
GTGACCCGCCTGACCCTCAACATCGTCCGCTCCATCGAGCCGCTCATCTGGGCGGTGATGGGCGTGATTTGGGTCGGGCCGGGGCCCTTCGCCGGGTTCATCGCCCTCTCGCTCCACTCGGTGGCCGCCCTGGGGAAACTGTACTCCGAGGCCATCGAAAGCATCAACCCGGGCCCCATTGAGGCGTTGCAGGCCACCGGCGCCAATCGCCTGCAGACCATCATGTATGCCGTGGTGCCGCAGGTGTTGCCGCCCTTCACCTCCTTCACCCTGTACCGCTGGGACATCAATGTGCGCATGTCCACGGTGATCGGTCTGGTGGGCGGTGGCGGCATCGGTTTCCTGCTCATTCAGTGGATCCGGCAGTTCCAGTATCATCAGGCCGGGATTGCGGTGTGGCTGATCACCATCACCGTGGCGGCGCTGGATTTCATCAGCGCCAGCATCCGCGAGCGCATGGTGTAAGCCCTGCCGACGCAGGACCTGTACGAAGTCCAAAAGCGCAGCCTGAGGCTGCGCTTTTTTCGCAGGCCGACGCCCATCCCTTGGGGGCATGGCGTTGGATGAAAAGGGCAGGCCTACCCGGATGCGGGGGTTCGCTCCGCAGGATTTCGTGTAGTCATGAGGCGCTCCGGGCCTCTGGGGTGTGGTAAAATCCCGTCCAATGGAGCGCGTGAAGAGCATACTTCGCCGGTGGGCCCGTTGGGCGCTTTGGGGTGCGGGGTTGAGTGCGGGAAGCTTGCTGCTGGCCCGAGGTTGGGTGGTTTGGGCAGCACGGCCCTATATCGCACCTTCGCCGGAAGACCTGCCTCCCCGGCCGGTGGCGTTGGTGCTGGGGGCAGGACTCTGGCGTGATGGTTCCCCCACGCCGGTGTTGCAGGACCGGGTGGCCGCGGCCGTCGATCTGTACCTGGCGGGCAAAGTTCGTAAGTTGCTCCTCAGCGGGGACAACCGCTTCGTGTATTACAATGAACCGGAAGCCATGCGACAGGTGGCCTTGAGCCTGGGGGTGCCGGACGAGGACCTGGTGTTGGATTACGCCGGCCGGCGCACTTACGACTCCTGCTATCGAGCGCGGGCGATTTTCGGCGTCTCCCAGGTGGTGGTCGTCACCCAGCGGTTTCATCTCGCGCGGGCCGTCTATACCTGCCGCGCCCTGGAGCTGGACGCCGTGGGGTACCCCGCCGACCGACGCGTCTACCGCCGGGGGCTTTATCTGAATTGGAATTTGCGCGAAGTGTTGGCCACATTTCGCGCTTTGGTGGACCTCCATGGGCTGCATCCTCTCCCCGTGTTGGGGCCACCCGAACCTATTTTCCTGGAGGCAATGCCATGATCACCCGCGAACAAGCCCTGGCCATCGTGCACGAACATGTCAAGAACATCAACCTCATTCGTCACATGCTGGCTGTGGAAGCCGCCATGCGCTTTTACGCGGAAAAGTTCGGCGAGGATGTGGAGAAGTGGGGGATCACTGGACTGCTTCACGACTTTGACTGGGAGATTCACCCCACCCTGGAAGAACACCCCACGGCGGGCGCGCCGATTTTGCGGGAGCGCGGCGTGCCCGAGGAGATTGTCCGGGCCATCCTCAGCCACGCCGACCATACCGGCTTCCCGCGGGAAACTTTGATGGAGAAGGCCCTGTACGCCTGCGATGAGGTCACCGGGCTGATCACCGCCGTGGCCCTGGTGCGCCCTTCGCGTTCGTTGTACGATCTGGAAGTTAAGTCGGTCAAGAAGAAGTGGAAGGACAAGTCTTTCGCCGCAGGGGCCAACCGCGAGCTGATTCGGCGGGGAGCCGAGGAGTTGGGCATCGACTTGTGGGAGCATGTGGGCAATGTGATTCAGGCCATGCGCCGGGTGGCCCCAGAGTTGGGATTGGACGGTTCGACCGCGCGGTAGGCGCGGAGAAGCCCAGGAGAGGGTGAAAAGTGGTTTTCTGCGTTTGTCCTCACGACATCGTCAAGCAGATGCAAATCTGGCAGGAGATGAGCGCCTACCTGAGCGCCCAACTGAGCCAGCCCATTCAATTGCGGCAGGCCATGGATTTTCAGAAGTTTTATCACTCTTTAGTTTCCGCTAAATGAGTGGCAGAGGGGCAAAGCCACATAGCCGGCCAAACGGCTGGGGCACTTTGACAAGACAATGAAGCGGCCCAGAGGCAGCGGTCAGGCGGTTTTCTGAGCCGCCTGGCGCCAACGGGCGCCGCCCTCTTGGGCAGATGGCCTGTGGCCGAGGCTCTTTTCCGCATTCGCCCCGGCAAAAAGGGGGTGCACCGGGAAAAACCCGGCCCAAGAGCGCCCGGCGTAGGCGCCCAGGGGGATGTTTTGGATGCCGGTCCCAAAATCCGGTGGGCCGCACCGGCAAGGTGGCGGCCAGGAAGCTCTGGATCGAACCCGCCGGCAAGGCCGGTTCTGGCAGCCGATGGCGGCTCT
Organism: Anaerolineae bacterium; assembly: GCA_011176535.1. NCBI lineage: Bacteria > Bacillati > Chloroflexota > Anaerolineae > Anaerolineae bacterium. Next base: position 2,439 of record DUEP01000106.1, read on the forward strand.
CTTCTGCCCAGACGAACCGGCGATGGGCGCCCACCATGGGCTTGGCCGCTAAAGGGGTCTGCTCCACCGGCCGGCGATCCTGGCACAGGGGTTTGACCTCCCGCGGTGCCCACGGCAGGTCAGTGGCCAGCAGCCAGGGTTCGCGGAGCACGGCCAAGCGCCGAGCGTTTAGGCGGCCTCTCATCCCCACTGGCCCCATGAGCACAGCGGGCAAGGCTTTCCCGGCGGGCGCATCGTCATGCTTGCCTTCCGGCCCTTCGATGGGCCCTTGCCAATACGCAGGAGCGGGGTCACGCTCCATGCCCCGTAACGCAAGGCCGCCCAGGCGCGGCGCACCGCATCCTTGGTCGACCCACGGCCTGCAGCGCTGGAAACAACGCGCCGCGCGAGCCCAGCAAGGGCCCGCCGACCGGCATCCAGAGGAATGGTAAAAGGGCCCGCTGGGTTCCGATGGGCAGGTCTTCAACGAGCACGCCCGGCGTTTGTAGGGTAAGCTGGAGTGCAGGATGTCCTTTTCTTCTGGTTAGGGTTGAGCACCAATTTGCCCCAGCTGAGGCCATGTTGGCTTATTTCCCTCGACTCAGTTA
>DUEP01000107.1 GCA_011176535.1 Anaerolineae bacterium
GGTATCTTTCGATTGGATGGCCCATTGGCCGAGACCGTGGAGTTAGATTATCAAGTATGCGCCCATTGCGGTTTTCGACTGATGCATGTGTTGCCCCCTACACGAAAAACTTTTCCATTGCCCGTGTTGTACTGCCCGATCTGCGGGTTGCGGCAGGACGACTCGGGCTTTACGCCGGGGAAAGCGCTTACTTATGAGGCCAAACTGGAGGCGCTTAGGCGCTGGTTGCAGCAACAGGGGCTGGATGAGGAAACCCTGCGCGAGCAGTATCATCTGGAGTTGGGGCAGTTTTTCGAACCCCATGTGGCCCGTCGCTCGTGAAGCGGCTTACCTCGGTTGGTACATGAAAAGCCCCCTCGTTCGGGGGCTTTTTCGTTGGCTGGAGCGGGCGACGGGATTCGAACCCGCGAATGGTAGCTTGGGAAGCTACTGCCTTACCACTTGGCGACGCCCGCTTGAGCGGTAACGATTATAGCCGTGTGCCCCTGGCTTGTCAAGGAAAAGCGCGGCTGTTTTGCGTTCAGAAGCCGCGCGGTAGCTCGGGGTCAGAGGTGTCCCTTTTCGTCCAGAAAGCGCCTTTTCCACTCGTATAAACGGTTCAGCGCCTCAATGGGGGTCAGGTTGTTGATGTCCAGTTGGCGCAGTTCGTCCAGCAGGGGGTTGGTTTCGGGGAAGAGGGCCAGTTGCTGGGGTGAGGCCGGGGTCGGGCGCACGGCGCGACCGCCCTGGCGCTCGAATTGCTCCAGCAATTCCTGGGCCCGCTGGATGACCGGTTTGGGCAGCCCAGCCAGTTGAGCCACATGTACGCCATAGGAGCGATCTGCCCCGCCGGGCACGATTTTGTGCAAGAAGACCACCTGCCCTTCGGATTCGCTTACAGCCACATTGTAGTTGCGCACCCCGGGAAGCAAGTCGGCCAGTTGCGTCAATTCGTGGTAATGGGTAGCGAAGAGCGTCTTGGCGCGCAGACGGGGGTGGTTGTGGATGTATTCCACCACGGCCCAGGCGATGGCCAGACCGTCGTAGGTGCTGGTGCCGCGGCCGATTTCATCCAGAATGAGCAGGCTGCGAGGGGTGGCGTGGTGCAGGATGTTGGCCGTTTCGATCATCTCCACCATGAAGGTGGATTGCCCGGCGTGGATTTCGTCCTGGGCCCCGATGCGGGTGAAGATGCGGTCCACCACACCGATGCGGGCCTTGCGGGCCGGGACGAAACTGCCCATTTGCGCCATAAGCACGATGAGGGCCACCTGACGGAGATAAGTGGATTTGCCGGCCATGTTGGGCCCGGTGAGGATGCGGATACGCTCGCCTTCTTCGAACACGGTGTCGTTGGGTACAAAACGTTCCCCTTCTAGGGTGCGCTCGACCACGGGGTGCCGGCCATCGTAGATTTCCAGCACATCCTCTTCGACCACTTCGGGGCGGGTGTAGTCGCCTTCCACCGCCGCTTCGGCCAGCGCCGCCAGTACATCCAGGCGCGCCACCGCGCGGGCGGTACGCAGCAGTCGCGATGCGTGTTGCCCCACCTCGTCGCACACCCGTTTGAAAAGCCGCCCCTCGATTTCCCGGATGCGTTCTTCGGCGTTGAGCACCAACGCCTCGTATTCTTTCATCTCCGGCGTGATGTAGCGCTCGGCGTTGACCAGGGTCTGTTTGCGAATGTAATGGGAGGGTACCAGGTGGGCGTTGGCCTTGGTGACTTCGATGTAGTAGCCAAACACTTTGTTGTAGCCCACCTTGAGGTTCTTGATGCCGGTGCGTTGGCGCTCGACCTGCTCTAAGTTGGCGATGTAATCCCGGGCGTGTTGGGAATCACGGATGATGCGGTCCAGTTCGGTGGAGAAGCCGGGGCGGATGACGCCGGTGTTTTGCAGGGTGGCTGGCGGATCCTCGGCGATGGCCCGTTCCAGCAGGGAGAGTACCTCGTGGCAAGGGGCTAAGGCTTGGAGGACTTCGCCCAGGGGGGCTTCGGCTTCAGGGGGCAGCGCCTGGCGCAGCGCGGGCAGGTGGCGCAAGGTCTCCCGCAGGGCTACCAGGTCCCGTGGTTGCGCCGTCCCCGAAAGGATGCGATTGGTCAGGCGTTCCAGGTCGCCGATGCGGCGGAGGGCCTGGCGCACCTCGGCCCGCACCAGGCTCGCGGTGAAAAAGTGGGCCACGCCTTCCTGGCGGCGCCGGATGCGCGCCACATCGAGCAGGGGTTTGCTGACCCACTGGCGCATCAGGCGTTTGCCCATGGGCGTCACCGTGCGGTCCAGCACGCCCAACAGGGAGCCCTGGACGCTGCCTTCGCGCAGGGTTTCGGTGAGTTCCAGGTTGCGGCGAGTGGCCGCGTCGAGCACCATGAATTCCTGCAGGCTGTAGGTGCTCAATCTGGTCAGGAGGGGGAGGGCGGCGGGCTGGGTTTCTTGCAGGTATTGGAGGATGGCCCCGGCGGCGCGCACGGCGAAAGGTTTGCCGCGCAGGCCAAAGCCGTCCAGGGTGCTCACTTCAAAATGGGCGCGCAGGGTCTCTTCGCAGCGGGCGGCCTCGAAGCGCCAGGTGGGCCAGGCCGTGGTGTGTCCGGGGGCGTCGGGGGGAGGAGGCCAGTCTTCGGGGTGTAGAATTTCCGCGGGACGGAGGCGCAGCAGTTCGGCGCGGAGCACAGCCTGGGGGTCCGGTGTGGCGATTTCGGTGGTGGCAAATTCCCCGGTGGTGATGTCGGCGTAAGCGATCCCCAAACGGCGGTCGTCGCCCACCATGGCCAGCAGGTAGTTGTTGCTCTCGGCGGGGACCAGGTTGGGCTCCACCACCGTGCCGGGGGTGACCACGCGCACTACTTCGCGGCGCATCAGGCCTTTGCCGGGCTCGCCGATTTGCTCGGCGATGGCCACATGATACCCCTTGGCGATGAGTTTGGCCAAGTAGCCTTCCACCGCATGGTAAGGAATGCCCGCCATGGGCACCCGGACGCCCTTGGCGACATTGCGCGAGGTGAGCACGATGTCCAGTTCGCGGCTGACGATTTCGGCGTCCTCGTCGAAGGTCTCGTAGAAATCCCCCAGCCGGAAGAAGAGGATGGCGTTGGGGTACCGACGCTTGAGTTCGAGATATTGACGACGGACGGGGGTGACGGTTTCTTTTTTTGCCATGGAGTGGTGTGTTCCGGTGGGTGGGGCTCAGGTGTTCAGGGGGGAGGTGTCTAGGTGTCAGGTAGCGCTAACCGCAAATCGTAATTCGCCATTCGCCAATCGTAAATCGCCCATTGACCATCGCTTCACCGCGCGACCGCGAAGGCCAGCAAAGCACCCCAAAAAGGGAGCAGGCGGGAGAGCCAGCGCCACCGTTTTTCTTGTAAGGCCAGGGCCCAGAAGGCCAGCAGCAGCCCAGTCAGCACGCGGATGACGGCGAAGGGATCCCAACTCATCATGGGGAGGGCGGCGGCCAGGAGGATGTGCCCCATGGCCAGCCAAGCCCACACCTCGGTGGGCGTTTCGCGCAGCCGTTGGCCTGCCAGGCGGACGGCCATCCCCAGGGGGAGCAGAAGGGCCGGGCCGAACACCAGCAGGTAAGCGGCCCGCCAAAGCGTGGGGAGGGCCAGGAGGGCCTGCGCCAGGCCGCTGAAGGGCACAGGCGGAGGGGGTTGAGCCAGCGCGCCTCCCAGGCCCACGCCGGGGCGGCCAAAGACGACCCAAAGCCAGCCCTGCCAGAGCAGCCAGGGGGCCAGAACGCCCATCAGCCAGCCGGCGGCGCGCCGGGGTTGCCCGGCAAGGCCCAGGGAAAGCGCGGCGGCTAGGTCAAAGGGCAGGGTGATTTTCTTGGCGAACAGGGCGGCGATAAAGGCCAGGGCCGCCCAGCGCCACCGGCGGCTGTGGAAGGCCCACAGCCCGGCCAGGGCCAGCCCGTAGGCCAGGGGTTCGGGCATTCCCAGCCGGAGAGGGAGTAGCAGGCCGGGCCAGAGGCCGTAGAGCAGGCCCCACCAGGGGCTGACGGACCATTCGCGTAGCCAGAGGAGCCAGAAGCCCAGCCCCAGCATATAAGCCCCAAAGTTGAGCCCCCACACGGCCCAAAGCGCGCCCTGCGGGGTACGCCCGCCGAGCAAGTGGGCCAGCAGGGGCAGCAAGATGCGCTGGTAGCGGTAGGCTGGCACATCCAGGTGAGGCATCACCCGCTGGAGGTTCAGGTCGCGGGCCATGAAATACACGAATTGCCCATCGTACCCTGTGGCCTGCTGCGGGTTGCCCACGTGGAAGATGGCCTCCGGCTGCCCGCCGTAAAGGCGGTAGGTCCAGCCTAAGAACAGGGCCGCCAGCACCCCAGACAGAGCCAGCGGAAGCCACCAAGGGGTGAGCCGATCGCGCCTCGCGTCCATGGATTACCCCTTGGTCGTGGCCTCTTGGCCGATTTGTTGGCGCAGGTAGGCCTCGATGAACCCGTCCAGATCGCCGTCCAGCACGGCCTGCGCGTTGCCCACCTCGTGGCCGGTGCGGTGGTCCTTCACCATCTGGTAGGGGTGGAGCACATAGGAGCGAATCTGGCTACCCCACTCGGCCTTCTGATACTCGCCGCGCAGTTCGGCGATTTTCTCGGCCTGCTCGCGCTGCTTGAGTTCCAGCAAGCGGGCCTTGAGCACTTTGAGGGCGTTCTCTTTGTTCTGAGTCAACGAGCGTTCGTTTTGGCACTGCACCACCAGCCCGGTAGGCAGGTGGGTGACGCGCACGGCCGTGGCGTTCTTTTGCACATTCTGGCCACCGGCGCTGGAAGCGCGGAAGGTGTCGATGCGCAGGTCTTTGGGGTTGATCTCCACTTCCAGGTCGCCTTCCACCTGGGGAAGCACCTCCACCAGCGCAAAGGAGGTGTGTCGCCGGTGGGCCGCATCGAAGGGCGAAAGGCGCACCAGACGATGGACGCCCTTCTCGGACTTGAGGTAGCCGTAGGCCTGGGGGCCGTTGACCGCAATGGTCACGCTCTTGATGCCGGCCTCTTCGCCTGGGGTGAAGTCCAGGATTTCCGTCTGATACCCGTGCTTTTCGGCCCAGCGCAGGTACATGCGCTGCAGCATCTCGGCCCAGTCGTGGGCGTCGGTGCCCCCGGCCCCGGCGTGGATGGCCAGCAGGGCGTTGTGGTTGTCGTAGGGGCCGCTGAGCATGGCCGCCAACTCACGGCGCTCCACTTCCTGGGCGATGGCCTCGGCTTCAGCTTTCAGGTCCTCCGCCAGACTCTCGTCTTCCAGTTCGGCCAGTTCCAGCGCCTCTTGGGCTCGCTGGAGCAGGGCTTCCCAACCCTCGATTTCCTCTTTCAGTTGGTTGAGGCGCTTCATCACCCCTTGCGCCCGTTGGGGGGTGTTCCACAAATCAGGGTCTTCGGCTTCGTGTTCCAGACGTGCCAACTCGGCCTTCTTCGTGGCCAAGTCAAAGACGCCTCCCGAGGTCAAGGATTTGCTCGTGCAGGGCGCGCAACCGCTGGATGAGTTCTTGCATGGGGAACCTCCGTGATGGGGGATGAAAACCAGACCAGGGGGGATGCTCTCGGCCGGGGGAGGGGCCTTCCCTGGGGGCCGACCCCGGGCCATGGGGAAGGGCGCCACCCGGTGGCGGGACTACCCCTCGGGGAGCATCCGAAGGGCCAGGTCGCGCAACTGGTGATAACTCACCGGCTTGAGGAGCACCAGATCGCTCTCGGCCTGCAGTGTCTCGGCCATGCGCGGGTCGGCGGTGGCCAGCATGACGCGGGTGGCCGCCAGGCGCGGTTCCTGCCGGATGGCGTGCAGGATGGCGTCGCCTGCCGTGCCGGGGAGGTGCAAATCCAGCACCACCAGGTGGGGTGTGTGCTGTTGCAGGTAAGCCAGGGCCCCGTCGCCGTCGGCGATGTGGGTGGTGGCGTAGCCGGCTTCTTCCAGGGCCTGGGTGAAAATCTGGGCCTGGACGGGGTCGTCTTCGATCACGAGGGCTTCTGGGCGACTCATGGGCGTTCCTCCTGAGGGGCATGGGCCTGGCAGGGCAGGATGACGGTGAAGGTGCTCCCTTTCCCAGGGGTGCTTTCCAGATGGATTTCGCCGTGCATCAATTCTACCAGTTGTTTGACGATGGACAAGCCCAGTCCGGAGCCTTTGTGCCGCCGTGTGGGCCCTTCCTCTCCCTGACGGAAGGGCTCAAAGATGAGTTTTTGCTTTTCAGGCGGGATGCCCGGCCCGCTATCCTCCACTTGGATGGCCCAGCGGTCGCCTTCCTGGGCGAACAGGCGGATCCAGATGTGGCCTTCTTTGGTGAACTTGACCGCGTTGCTCAGCAGGTTGGCCAGGATGCGGCGAATCCAGTACAGGTCGCCGTAGATGGGGGAGGGAATGGCGGGGTCCACCTCGGTGTGCAGGCTTACCCCTTTGGCCTGGGCCAGCCCCACATAGGAGGGCAGCACTTTGAGCAGGTCCTGCGGGGCGAAGGGCTGGATGTTGAGGCGCAGGCGGCCGCTTTCCAGTTCGGCCTGGTCGAGCAGGTCGTTGGTGAAATCCATCAGAGTTTGGGTGCTGCTCAGGATGTGCTGCAGGGCCCGCCGCTGGTCGTCGTTGAGCGGCCCCAGGGCCTCGCTTTGCAGCATCTCCGCGAAGCCCAGAATGCCGCCCAGGGGCGTGCGCATGTCGTGGCTCACATTGGCCAGCAGGCTGGTCTTCAGGCGGTTGGCCTCCAGGGCCTGGTCGCGGGCCTGGCGCAGGGCCTCCTCCATCTCCTTGCGCTGGGTGATGTCTTCCTTGATGGCCACAAAGTGGGTGATTTCGCCTTTGGCGTCCAGCACTGGGGTGATGGTCATGTGCTCCCAGTACAGGCTGCCGTCCTTGCGTTTGTTGAGGATTTCGCCGCGCCAAGTTTTGCCGCGCAGGATGGTGTGCCAGAGTTGTTCGTAGAAACTCGGGGGTTGTTTGCCGGACTTGAGCAGGCGCGGGTTGTGGCCAATTACCTCCTCCGGAGCGTAGCCTGTCAGGCGGGTGAAGGCCGGGTTGACATATTCGATGATGCCCTGTCTGTTGGTGATCATGATGGCGTTGGCGCTTTGCTCTACGGCCTGTTGCAATTTGCGAATTTGCTCCTCGGCCGCCTTTTGGGCGGTGATGTCTTCTTTGATGGCGATGAAGTGGATGATGCGGCCTTGGTCGTCCCGCACCGGGGTGATGGTTTCCCGCTCCCAGTACAGGCTGCCGTCCTTGCGTTTGTTGAGGATTTCGCCGCGCCAGGTTTCGCCGCGCAGCAGCGTGTCCCACATGCGGGCGTAGAACTCGGCGGAATGGTAGCCGGATTTGAGGATGCGGGGGTTTTCGCCGAGGATCTCTTCGGGGGTGTAGCCGGTCATGCGAGTGAAGGCCGGGTTGATGTATTCGATGTGCCCTTCGCGGTCGGTGATGAGGATGGCGTTGGCGCTTTGCTCGATGGCCTGCTGCAGTTTGTGGATCTCGGCCTCGGCCTGTTTGCGGGCCGTGATGTCCACCGCGTACTCCACCATCTGCACCACGCGGCCCTGTTCGTCGCGGATAGGGTAGCCGTGCACCTCCATGAAGTGCGGCGTGCCGTCGTCTCGGTAGTGGATGTGTTCCACGGTGAAAGGTTCGCCGGTTTGTACTACCTGTTGGAGAGGGCAGGGATGCTCCAGGCCGCTGCAAGGGGTATCCCGGCGGTGGGAGAAGGCGTAGCAGGTAGTGGCAGATGGATTGCCTTTCTCCCGCGCGGCGCTGTTGGCTACCAGAATCTGGAAGGTCTGCACGTCAATGACATAGAAGGGGTCGTGGATGCTTTCCAGGATGTGTTGGAGGAAGTTGCGCTCCCGCTGCAGCGCTTCCGCGGTCCGCACTTGTTCGGTCACATCGCGGATGCTCAAGGCGAAGACTGGGCGGCCTTTGTGGGTCACCCGGGCGCTGATGGCCTCGGCGATGAAGGTGGAGCCGTCGGGGCGTAGGGCGGTAGCGCGGATGAGGGTGCGGGGTTCGCGGGGTGTGTCTTGCGGGGCCTGGAACGCATGGTTAGCTTTCTCCCGCTCCTCAGGGGCGACGAAAGCCAGGGGCGCTTGGCCTATCGCTTCCTCGGCCTGGCAATGGAACATCTCTTCGAAGGCCGGGTTGACGGCCAGGATGCGCTGGCCGTCGTGGATGACCAGGGCTTCTAAGGTGCTGTTGAACAGGTCGCGGAAGCGCTGCTCGCTCTCGGCGATGCGCGTCACGAAGCGTTGGCGGGTGCCCAGCAGACTGAGCAAGATGAGGGCCACTATGCCGAAGGTGATGAGGGGATGGATGAGCCAGTCATCGGGGACGCCGTGAAGATGGGCCGTGATCATGATGCCCGCCATCCCCAGCACGGTGAGGAGGACGAACTGGCCGATGGGCAAGAGCAGGGCGCTGATGATCAGCGCCAGGATGCCCCAACTGATGTTGTGGTAGAGGACGGAGACGGTGACTTCGGGCGTGGCGAGCAGGCCCACCGACGGCCCGGCCATCAGGGCGAGCAGCAACACCCAGGCGCCCAATAGGGGACGGCGGGTGCGGCTAAGGGCGTAGGCGGTCAGCACGCTGACGCTGGTCAGCAGGATGTAGAACTGGGACAACTTGGCGATGGGCGTGGTGAGCAGGCGCAGCGCCTCGGGAAAGAAGTACAGGCCCAGCAGGGTCAGGCTCAGCACGGCCAGCACGCGGGCGCGGAGTTGATCGCCGAAGTCCTTCAGGTCGGGATGGGGCGCCACGAGGTGTTCCCAGAGAGGGCGCACCCGCTGCTCCCAAAAGGCGCGCACGGTGGGGGGGAGGTGGTCTGCGAGGAGAGGCATACGAGAACCTCCTATGGGGTCAGAATCCCTTGGACGAAGGCTTCGGGGTTGAAAGGTTCTAGGTCTTCGGGGCGTTCACCCAGCCCGGCAAAGAGGATGGGGAGCCCCAGCTCTTTCTGAATGGCAAAGGCCATACCTCCCTTGGCCGAGGAATCCAGTTTAGCCAGGATGATGCCGTTGACGCTGACCGCCTGCTGGAAGGCTTTAGCCTGCTGGAGGGCGTTCTGGCCGGTGGTGGCGTCCATAACCAGCCAAACGCGATGAGGGGCGCCGAAAAGGGCCTTGGCGGCCGCCCGGCGCACCTTTTTCAACTCTTCCATCAGGTTGTAGCGGGTGTGCAAACGGCCGGCCGTGTCGATGAAGGCCAGGTCCATCCCCCGCGCCACGGCGGCCTGGACGGTGTCATAAGCCACGGCACCGGGGTCGCCTCCGGGTTGTCCGGCGATGACCGGCACCCCCAGGCGTTCGCCCCAGACCTTCAGTTGATCGATGGCGGCCGCGCGGAAGGTGTCCGCTGCGCCCAGGATGACCTTCAGCCCCTGGGCCTGGTAGCGATGGGCCAGTTTGGCAATGGTGGTGGTCTTGCCGGAGCCGTTCACTCCCACGATCATAATCACGGTGGGCTTTTCGGCAAACTGCAGCGGGAGAGGGGGCTGCAGGCGTTGGAGCAACTGGGCTTTGAGGGCGCGGCGCAGATCCTCGCCCCGGGTGATCCCTTCCTGTTGGACCTGCTCGCGCAGGGCGTCCAGGATGTCCAGCGTGGTCTGGACGCCCAGGTCTGCCTGAATGAGCAGGGCTTCGAGGTTGTCCCAGGTCTCCTCGGTGATCTCCGAAGCGCCCAGAAGTTGCGCCAGGCGGCCAAAGGCGCTCTTGCGGGTGCGCTCCAGTCCGGATTTCCATTTGGAGAACATGCCGCTGAAACCCTCCTTGCAGGGATGCGTGAGGATGAGGTAGGTAAGGGAAACAAAGAAAGGCCCACGCTTGTCCCTGAGCCGGGAAGGGTGTGGGCCTCGTGCTGTGGCAGAACCGGAAGCCGGAGGAGGCCTAAGCCTCGGAAGGGGGGGCGCTGCGTTGCCCTTTCTTGTAGCGATAGACGATGCGCCCCCGGGTGAGGTCATAAGGGGACATTTCGACCCGCACCCGGTCTCCCAACAAGATGCGGATGTAGTACTTGCGCATCTTGCCGGAAAGATAGGCCAAAATTTCATGGCCGTTGTCCAGGCGCACTTTGAACTGGGTATCGGGCAGCGCTTCAATGACGGTACCTTCGACTTCGATTTTATCCTGGCTCTTCGCCATAATCCCTCCGGCACTTGCCAATGGGGCGATTAATCGTTTCTGCGCATCTTGCGCAGGCGCCGGCGCAACCGACGGATGGCCTTCTTCTTCTGAATGCGGCGCAACTCGCTCTTGGAGACATACCAGCGCTTGCGGCGCACCGCGCTCAGAATGCCGCTTTTGGCCACCTGCTTGCGGAAGCGCTTGAGCAATTGCTCCTGCGACTCGCCTGGCCGCAACACCACGGTCGTTGGCAAGGGTCCCACCTCCCTTCTGTTTGAGGATGGTGGCGTTCACCGCCGGCCGAAACAAAAACTCGGCTCGTCCACGGACGCCGCCGAGCATGCTACCTAGACCCGGTAGACTTCCTTCGGTGTACCCTCAAGGTCTCACCTCCGCTATCCTCGGCTGAATGGTCCGCGAACGCAAGGCAATTATACAAAGTTTTGGCGGCCTTGTCAAACTTTTGGCCTTCCTCCGCTTGACAAGAACAGGAGTTCGCGTTATGATTTGTTTCGCAGAACATAAGGTCGCTTTTCCCCCATGAAAGGAGGCCACCCATGATGATGGCCCGACCGAAACGCCGCTTTCCCGACGACAAAGATCGCCGGGTGTGGGCATATATCGTACGTTACTATCAGGAAAACGGCATCGTCCCTTCGGTACGGCAGATTCAGGATGAGGTGGGGCTTTCTTCCACCTCGGTGGTCAAGGCCCGCCTGGAGCGCCTGGCCGAGCACGGGTGCATCGAATATCTCCCGCCACCGGAGAAAGGGCCCAGCCGCATGGCGCGCAACTACCGCCCGCTGCCCTCCTGCTCCCTGGAGCCCACCCTGACCCCCAGGGGGATGAGGATGGTGCCTCTCTACGGCCCCATCGCCGCCGGTTTGCCCATCCCCCGGCCCGATGGCAGCGTGCCCCTGGAAGAAATCCCCGTGCCTGTGGATTTCTTGCCCCGTGCCTATGACGATTTGTTTGCCCTCCAGGTGCGTGGGGATTCCATGATCGACGCCATGGTCAACGATGGGGACATCGTGATCCTGCGCCCGGCCACCGAAGCCCATCGCAACGAGATGGTGGCCGTTTGGTTGCGCGACCGGGAGGAGACCACGCTGAAATACTACGACCCGGTGTTCGATGCGCAGGGCCATCTGCAGGCCATTCGGCTGCGCCCGGCGCATCCTCACATGGAACCCATCGTCATCGACGACCCCGCTCAGGTGGAGATTAAAGGCAAGGTGGTGATGGTCATCCGGCGGCTGGACCGGCGGCCTCTGGTGCCCCCTTCGGGCAAAGAGGTGCCGCCCAAAGCCGTCTGAGCGCCGGCAAAACCTAGAAGCGCCCCGATCCACGCGGGGCGCTTCTAGGTTGCAGCGCACAGGCTCACTTCGCTGTGAGCACTTCCCACTGCCCCTGGTAGCCCAACAGGAACGCCCGGCGATTCAGGTCGCGGTACTTGGCGGGCACACGGGCCTCGACCACGGCCAGCCAGGGGGCGGCGTCCATCGCCATCGCCTGGGCCAGCGCCCCCAGGAGGATGATGTTGGCCACTCGCAGGTTGCCCAGGCGCTCGGCTTCGCCGGCCGCGTCCACGGCGAACACCCGCCCGGCTCGCTCGGTCAGGGCGTTGCGGATGCGCGCCTCTTCGGGGTACACTTCGTTGCCCATCACTGTGCCCAGGGGCGGGATTTTCTCCAGATTGAGCACCACCGTCCCTCCGGGGCGCAGATAATCGCGCCAGCGCAGGGATTCGAGCATCTCCTGGGCCACGAAGTAATCCACCGTTCCCTTCTCGCATAATGGTGAGTACACCCGTTGGCCCCAGCGAACATGACTGACCACGGCTCCGCCGCGCTGCGCCATGCCGTGTACTTCGGACTTTTTCGCCTCCAGACCCAGATGAAGGCCCACCAGGGCGATGATGTCGCTGGCGAGCAGGGTGCCTTGCCCGCCCACACCGGCGATGAGGAAGTTCACTTTTTCGGGGGTGTTCATCGCATCTCTCCGCTGTTCGGCGTTGGGGTTAACTGAGGCTGAGTTCCACCTGCTTCAGCGGGCCGGGTTCGATGGCTTGCCGCGGGCAGACATCGTAGCACAGACCGCAGCCCACACACAGGGCGGGGTCGATTTCGGCCAGGGGCCGCTGATACTTGGGGTCCCGTTTTTCGCTCTTGTAAATGGCCGGGCAACCGATGCGGAAGCACATGGTGCAGCCGTTGCAGGCCTCCTCGATCACTTTGTAAGGTTCGCGGTTGTAGGTGCGTTCGAACACGCAGGGCGAATCCACCACCACCACGGCCGGGCCCTCTTGATAAGCCAGGGCCTCTTTGATGGTCTTTTCCAGCCGCTTCAACTCGGTGGCGGGCACGGTGGCCACAAATTCAACGCCCATGGCGCGGGCCACGGCGGCGATGTCAATGTGCCTGCCCGGTCGGCCTTGCAGGGTTTTGCCAGACGAAGGGTTGCCCTGGTGGCCGGTCATCCCCGTGGTGCGGTTGTCCAGCACGATGACTTTGACCGGTGTCTGGTTGTACACGGCCGAGGCCAGGGCTGGCAAACCCGTGTGGAAGAAGGTGCTGTCGCCGATGACGGCCACATTACGCCCTTTGAGGCCGGCGCGCAGCATCCCCTGGGCCACGCCGATGCTGGCCCCCATGGCGCCGATGGTGTCGGTGGCACTGAGCGGCGGCTGGACGCCTAAGGAGTAGCAGCCGATATCGGAGTTGACCGTCACCTTGAGACGATGCAGCACCCAGAAGACATCGCGGTGCCCGCACCCGGCGCACATCACCGGCGGCCGACCGGGAATGGGCTCTCCGCCGGACCCCAGGGGGGAGTGCCCGTTCTCGGAGATCAGTCCGGCCTCCAGGGCGGCGGCCCGCACCCCTTCGGGGCTCAGTTCGCCCACCAGGGGGAAGATGTCCTTCCCCCGGACGGGCAGGCCCAACAGGCGCACCCATTCCTCGATAAAGGGGTCGAGTTCCTCCACCACGATGAGTTGCTCCCCGCCCGCAGCAAACCGGCGAATGAGGTCCACCGGCAAAGGCCACACCATGCCCAGTTTGAGGAAGGAGGCTTCGGGAAAGACCTCGCGGGCGTAGGTGTAGGCCACCCCGGCGGCGATGATGCCCAGAGCGCGGTCGCCCCACTCGATGCGGTTGATGGCGGCCTCCTCGGCCCAGGCCCGCAGGCGTTGCAGCCTTTCTTCCACCACGGGATGCCGCTGACGCGCATGCCCGGGGATCATCACCCTTTTCAGCGGGTCTTTGTGGTAGGGCCTGGGTTCGGGGACCACGCGCTCGCCCACCCGTACCGGGCTTTTGGCGTGGGCGGTGCGGGTGGTCATGCGCACCAGCACCGGCGTGTCGTAGGTCTCGCTCAACTCAAAGGCTAGTTTGGTGAAGTCCAGCGCTTCCTGGGCGTCGCTGGGCTCCAGCATGGGCACCTTGGCAAAGCGGGCGTAGTGCCGGTTGTCCTGCTCGTTCTGGGAGGAGTGCATTCCGGGGTCGTCGGCGGTGATGAACACCAGACCGCCGTTGACGCCGGTGTAGGAAGCGTAGAACAGCGTCTCCGAGGCCACATTGAGGCCCACATGTTTCATGGCGGCCAGCGCCCGCTTGCCGGCGTAGGCCGCGCCGACGGCCACATCGGCGGCCACTTTCTCGTTGGCCGACCATTCGGCATACACCTCGGGGTACAGGGCCAGCGTTTGGAGGATTTCGGTGCTGGGCGTGCCGGGATAAGCGGCGGCCACTTCCACGCCGGCTTCCCAGGCGCCGCGGGCGACGGCTTCGTTGCCGCTAAGCAACATCAGGTTCGGTTCCTGCATAGGATGGCCTCCATGACGACAGGATAAGGATGAACCAGGCCCCCGCCGGGAAAACGAGCGAGGGCCTGGCAGATGGCCTTATGCCGCAGCGGGGGAGGCGAGGATACTTTCCAGCCATTCGCGCAAGGCGGTCAGCACCTCGGCCTTTTGGGGTTCGTTGTGCACCTCGTGGCAAAGCCCCTCCCAAAGGCGCAGGGTGCACAGCGAACCGGCGCGGGCGCAGAACGCGGCGCTGGCCTCGGGGGAGGTCAGCCGGTCCGCGGTGCCATGCATGAGTAACAAAGGCACCTGCAACCACGTGGCGTTTTCCAGCGCCCAAAGCCCGGCCTGATAGGCCGAGAGGAACAGCCCCGCGCTGATGCGATCGTGGACCAGAGGGTCCCCGATGTAAGCCTGCACGACCTGGGGGTCGTGGGAGAGGTCGTGGGGGTCGAGGCCGTTGGGCTGGGTGACGGCAGGCAACAGGCGGCCTACGGTGCGGGCCAGGGCCACCCGCCAGCGAGGGGGTTGGATGGCGAGGCGCAGCCAGGGGCCGCTGGCCACGGCGCCGCGCAAACCCTGGGGACGCCGCAGGGTGTAATTGATGACCAGATTGCCGCCCAGGCTGTGCCCATAAAGCAAGAGGGGCCGCCCGCCTACGGCTTCGCCCAGGCGATCCAAGACTAGGCCGATGAGGTCCAGCACCTGCTCGTAAGAAGGGAAGTGGCCGCGTCGCCCCCCGGAGCGACCGTGGCCGGGCAGGTCTGGCGCAAGCACGCTCAAACCGATCTCGTTGAGGGCCTGGGCCACATGGGCATAGCGCCCGCTATGCTCGCCCAGACCGTGAATGAGCACAACACCTCCCCGAGGGGAGGTGACAGGCCAGGAATGGGCAACCACACGCAGGGGCTTCTCTTGCAAAATCAGGGTTTCGGCCATGGTCAGGCTCCTTCAGGGGCCAGGTCCAGGCAATAGAGCGGATGTTCTTCGGGTAGGAAGTGGAAGCCGAAGCGGTGATACAGTTGAATGGCGGCCAGGTTGTCGCTCCAGGTGTTCACCGTGACCCATTCGGCGCCTTCCTGAGCGAAGTGGGTCAGGGCGTCGTAGACCAGGGCGTAGCCGATGCCCCGACGTTGGGCCTGGGGATGGACGGCCAGGCGGGCCAGGTGCCCGCCGCGCACGCCCGAAGTGCTGATGTGGTAGCCCACGATCCCCCGGGGCGAGACGGCTACTGTGCTCGCAGTGGCTTCATGGAACACCCGCTCGATGTCCGGACGGGTCATTTTCCAGGGGTTCGGGAAGGCCAGGCGGTCCAGGGCCAGGGCGGCTTCCAAATCCGAGAGCTCCATGGGGCGCAGGGTGATTTCCGCGGGCAGCGGGCGCCGCGGCGGCAGGGGTTGCCGTCGCCAGGCGAGGTTGCGCACCGTGGTGCCCTGCCGGAAGCCGGCACCTTCCAGCAGGGAGCGCAGCCAGCCTTTGGTGCCCAGGGCGTAGAGCCGCTCTACCCCCGCCTGCTGTAGGACCGGCAGGGCCTGGCTCCACAGTTGCGTCCAGGCTTCCTGGGGGGACAAAGTATAGGTTACGGCGAAAAGCCGTAGCCAACTCACAGCGTCTTCTTCAATGGAAGCCAGCCATACGGCCTGGGGCAGGTCGTCCTTTTGGAGCAGGAGGAACACCGAGGGGGAGGTGATGTAGTCCAGAACGGGACGCCATCCCGGTTGTTGGTGCACATAAGGTTCAAAGTAGATCAACGGCAGGATACGGTTTCCATCGGCCGAGGTGCCGTGGCGTATCCACAGGCCGGTTTGGGTTACGGGCGCGGCGTTCATAAGGGCCTCCCCAGCAGGCGATAGACCACTTTCAAAAGCCAGCGGAGCACCTTTTCGCGAAAGGTGAGGGGACGGTTTTCCAGGGCGATGCTGGTGTCGATGATGGCGTCGGCAGGCCGTCCCATGCGCAGGTGCAGTTGGGCCAGTTGTTGGCGTACAGCAGCCAGCAGTTCGGGCTCGTCGAGTTGGTTGAGGAGGGCTTCGGAAGCCTGGTAATCCTTTTCGGCGGCCTGCAGTTCCCCCAGGGCGGCCAGGGCCGCCGCCCGGTTGCCCAGGGCCAGGGCCTCGCGCCGACGGTCGTCGTGGCGGGCGAACAGGTCAACGGTGTCGCGCACGGCGTCATAGGCCCCCTGCGCGTCGCCGGCCTGTAGGAGGGCCACGCTGCGGTTGTTGGCCATTTCCGCGGCCATCAGGTCGTCGCCCTGGGCGCGGTAGGCTCGCTCGGCGGCGGCAAAGCGTTCGCTGGCCGTCGGATAGTCGCCCTCACGGAAGGCAGCTTCGCCTTCCCGGGCCAGTTCCTGCGGGGACAAGGTCTCTTCGCTCACTCTGGGCGCTCCTACAAAGTGATTTCCAGTAGCCCCTCGGCCACGGCACGCAGTTTGTCCACGCTCATTTCGCTCAGCCGCTGCGCCAGTTCCAGGTAGGGGCGGTTGATGGGTTGGCTGACGAACTCGCGTAACGGCTCGGGGAGTTCCAGAAAGCCCGCGATTTCCTTTTGCTGTTTGCGCCAGGCGCCTAAGGGGCCGTCTGCGTCCAGAAACGCGTCCAGGGAAACCTGGAGGATGGCGGCTAAGGTTTCCAGTTCGGGGAGGGGGATGGGTTTTTGGCCGTATTCGTAACTGCGCAGCCGCCCCACGGGAAGCTGCGCCTCCGCGGCCAGGGCTTTTAGCGATAGCCCGCGCTGTTCACGAATCTGGCGCAGTTTGGCGCCGATGATGCGCTGGCGCAGGGCGATGAGTTGTTTCAACGGAAGCGAAGCCAGCGGGGAGGGGTCGTCGGAAAGGATCTCGCGCCCCCAGAAGTGTTCCAGCGGCAGGCCAAAGTGATACGCCAGGGCTTCCAGTTCGGGCAGCGAGGGCGCTTGATCGCCGCGCTCGTAGGCCCGCAAGGTGGCGGGCGAGATGCCCAGGGCCGCGGCGCATTCTTTCAGGCTCTGTCCTTTGGCCAGGCGGGCGTCCCGCAGAAGCACACCCAAACGCCTGGCTCGCAACAAACGGGCTTTTTCGTAGTCCATTTTTCCCTCCCGGAGTAAGGCCCTCTGGGCGGCGCCTCCATTATAGCAGATATGGCTGTGCTTTTCAGGCCTGAGCCGCCTGCAGCCCCAGGGACTGGGTTTCCAGGGCGTGCTGATAGATCTCGCTGGCCATCTGGTACAGGCCCAGGCTGGAGGCATCATCCGGGTATTTCGACACCAGGGGACGGTGCTCGTTGTGGGCCAGGCTGAGGTGTTCGCCCAGGTACACCTGGGCGCTGTTGACCGGGAGCCCCAGGCGGGCCTCGATCTCGGGCCGGGGCAGGCCTTTGAGTTCGCTGGGGCGATTGAGGATGGTGTACACGCGGTGACGCTGGATGCCTTGTTTTTCCAGATACTGCAGAACCAATGTGGTTTTGTCTACGGTGACCACATCGGGGCTCAGGACGAGCACAATTTGATGCGCCCGCCGGAGCAAAGGTAGGCTGATTCGGGAGAGTGAACGGCCCAAATCCACAAACACCACATCGTAAGTCTGGCGCAATCCCTGGATGAGGTTATTCACCCCGGGAGGGGTGATTTCCTGGGCGTCATCCGGGGTTCGTGGGCCGGGGAGCAGGTCAAAGCCCCAGCCGTCGGCAAAGGAGAGGTTTTCCTTGAAGAAGGAGGGGGTCATTTTGTGCAGGGGCGTTTGGGTGGCTTCGAGGAGGGTAAAAGGGCGCACCCGTTTGGGCGCGATAATGGGAAGGAGGTCGCCTAAGGGCAGGGCCAGGTCCACCACGGCCAGGGAAACTTCCGCGCGTTTGAAGGTTAGCGCGGCGGCGATGTGGAGGCAGAGGGAAGAAGTGCCTACACCGCCCTTGGACGAGAGGAAGGGCACCAGCAGCCCTTTCCTTCCCCGGCGATCGCGCTGTTGGTTGCGGGCGGCCAGTTCCTGAGCCAGGAAATTCAGCAGCGCTTTCAGGTTTTCCTTACGCTTGGGCAAAAAGCGATTGCATCCGCTTTCCAGACAGGCCGTCATGAGGTCGGCGCGGGGGCGGGCGGCAAAGGCCAGGATGGGGATATGTTCGGTGCGTCGGTCGGTGCGCAGTCGCTTGACGAAGTCGAGGGGGGAGATGTCGGGCAGGTGGGGTTCGAACACCACGGCATGGGGCCGATCGCGCCAGGCAATGATCAATCCCTCCTTCCCCAGACCGGTGCTGAAGACCTGATACCCCGCTTTTCGGAAAACAGCTTCTAAGGTGTGCCGGGTGTTTTCATGGGGTTCGACCACCAACACGCGCCATTTCGACTTCTTGTGGGCCTCCTCCATACGCGCTCCTCTTTGCCCTCCGGGGCTTTTACAAAATGGGCAGGATGAACCAGAAACGTGTTCCTCGACCTTCCTCCGTCTCCACCTGGAGGGTGACGCCGTGGGCGTCCAAAAGTTGACGCACCAGCGCCAGCCCCAAACCTAGACCGCCATGCTGGCGTGTGGCCACTTCCTCCAACTGATGGAAAGGCACGAAAATCTCGTCCAGTTTATCGCGCGGAATGCCGGGGCCGGTGTCTTCGACGGCGATGGTGACCAGGCGGGCCTGGAGGTCGGGCTGGACGATGAGCCGCACCACGCCCCCCGAGGGGGTGAACTTGACCGCATTGTCCAGTAAGTGGTGCAGGGCCCAGATGATTTTTTCGCCATCGGCCCGCACAAGCACCCCGTTTTCAGGACACTGTTGTTCGATGTAGACCCCTTTTGCGTAGGCCTGGGCCCAGATGGGCTCCAACGCCTCCTTGCAGAGGAAATCCGTTGGAACTGGCTGGATGTTGAGGCTCAGTTCGCCCCGGCTGAGCAGGGAGAAGCGGATGAGATTTTCGATCAACTGGTGCAAACGGTTGACGGCCTGCTGCATGGCTTCCACGGCATGGCGCTGGTTTTCGCTCAGCGGGCCTAACTGCCCCTGAGCCAGCAAATCCAGGTAGCCGATGAGGTGAGTCAGAGGTGTGCGGAGTTCATGCGAGATGCGGGCGACGAAGTCGGCCTTGATGCGACTCAGTTCCTGCACCCGCTCCAGAGCCTGCCGGAGTTGGCGGGTGCGCTCGTGAACTTTGACTTCCAGGGAGGTGTTGGCCGTTTTGAGGGCCTGCTGCATTTGCCAGAGGTGTTCCGCAATGGCCCGATCTAAGGTTTCCGGGGTAAGGTAACCCAATTCGATGAGCGCCTGCCCTAAGCGCAGGTTGCGTCCCTGTTGGCGTTGCTGTTGCTGGTAGGCCAGGGCGTTCTCCAACTGGTTCTGGGTGATCCATCCATGGTCGACCAGGGTCTGGCCCAATCGTGGAATCAAGGCCTCGGTGGAGGGTGGGGGAGCGGTGAGATCGGGCAGGGTGTCGAGCAGGTTGGCCTCGGCGGCCGCGGCCGCGAAGCCCACGGCTGCCCCGCACGAGGGGCATACCTCCGCCTTTTTGGGCAGGGGAGCGTTGCATTTGGGGCAGTGGAAGAGACGCGTGTCGTTCGTGCTCATTTCGTCAGCTCCACGGTATAATGGTACCGCTGTTTTTCGATTTTGTGTGAGGAGGCCAGCCGTGCAGACTTGTGAACGTTGTGGTGCTCAATCTCCGGACCAGGCGACGCATTGTGTTGCCTGCGGCGCAGACCTGCGTCAGTTTTCAACCCGGGCGGTGGCGTTGAAGGCGTATCGTGAGAACCCCCGGGTGAAATACATTCGCGTTGTGGTGGCGGCGGATGCCTGCCCGGCCTGCTTGAGCCTGCAAGGCACCTATCCAAAAGAAGAGGTGCCGCTGCTCCCTGTGGAAGGCTGTTCGCACGAGAACGGTTGCCGGTGTTTCTACGAGCCGCTTTTCGGGCAGCCGTAGCCTCATCCAGGGAGAAAACAAAGCCCATCAGGCCCCTGCTGATGGGCTTTGTTTTTCACGGAGCCACTGCCGCACTTGCTGCAGGGCTTCTTCGGCGGTGCGGATTTCCCCGGCTGCCTGGGCTTCGCGGAGGCGTTCCAGTAATTCGCCCACCAGGGGGCTGGGACGGAGGTGGAGGGCCTGCATCAGCGCGTGACCGTCGAGCAGGGGAGGGGGGGCCACGATGTCGCGATGATACTCCCACCAGGCCTCGAGCAGGGCGCGGATGGTGGCCAGGTGTCGCTCCCAAAGGTCGTGGGAAAGATAGGGGCCGTACATGGCCTGCACATCGGCCAGGGACAGGAGGGCCACTTCAACGCCAGCCGGTCCGGTGGCGCGGAAGTAGCGGTAGATTTGCCGTCGATCCGGTGGTCCCCCGGCGCGGGTGAAACGGTAAGGCAGGCCGTGGTGCCGCACGATGTGCACCAGCCGCTGCACCTCGGCGTTGCTCAACGCCAGGGATTTGCCGCGCTGCCTGGCCAGGGCCGCGCTGACCTCGGCGTGATGGGGGAACCGCCACTGGCCGTCGCCGTTTTGCCGCGCCGTGGTGGGTTTGCCCGTGTCGTGGTAGAGGGCCGCCAGACGGAGCAAGGCCACCAGGCTGCGCTTGCTATGGGGATCGTTGTTCAGGTGCTCGGCCAGCAGGATGCGGTACCGCCCGATGCGCAGCACGGTCAGACCCAGGGCGAAGTCGGCGGCTTTGTCCTCGTCGTAGGTTGGGGCCAGGGCTTCGAGGAGGCGGTTGAGGCGCTCGAGGACCTGCAAGGTGTGCGTCCACACATCCTCGCGGTGGGGCAGGGATTGGGGCACGCCTTGTAGGGGGGGCAGTTCGGGGAGCACTGGGGCCAGGGCGTCCAAAGCCTGCAGGGCTTTGACGGCCTTGACCGAACCGGGGCCGCTGAGGATGCGAAACAATTCGTCGCGCTGGCGCTCGGCCGACACGCGCCGCAGGGAGGCGGCGGCGCGGCGCATGGCCTCGCGGGTGGAGGGTTCAATGCGCCACCCATACGCCGCGGCCAGGCGGACGCCCCGCCAGATGCGAATGGGGTCGTTCTGGAAGGCGTCGGGATGACAGGCGCGCAACAGCCCGTTCTTCAGGTCTTGCAGCCCGCCTAAGGGGTCGAGGAGCCGCTGAGGGTGGCGCAGGTTCAGGGCCATGGCGTTCAGGGTGAAATCCCGCAGGCGGAGGTCGTCTTCCAGGGTAGGGCCGCGGAAATCGGTGAAGTCCAGCACAGTGCGCCGGCGCTGGGCCGCGGGATGTTCGGGAGCTGATGGGGCGGGAAGAATGACCCGGGCCACGCCGTGCTTTTCGTCCAGCAGGACAAAGGCACCCTTCAGGGTTCTGGCTACCCGGCGGGCAAAGGAAACGGCCCCCTGGGGAATGGCGAAGTCCCAATCGTGCACCGGTCGGTGCCGCAACCAGTCCCGCACGGCGCCGCCGACCAGGTAGATGGGCTGGTCGGGAGGGGCCAGTTGGGTCACCCGATGGACGAAATCGGGCAGGGGGGGCAGGTAGGGCAGGGTCATTTGTCCTCCGAGTGGTGCGGAGGGCGGTAGCGGGTCAGGTCGGGCACGCCGATGAAAGGCAGATTGCGGTAGTATTCGTCCATATCCAGGCCGTAGCCGAAGACGAATTTATTGGGGATGACGAAGCCGCGGTAGTGGATGGGCACCTCCACTTCCCGCCGTTTGGTTTTGTCCAGCAAGGTGCACACGCGCAAGGATTTGGGTTTGCGGACGCGCAGCAGGTCGAGCACGGCGGCGATGGTTCGCCCGCTGTCGATGATATCCTCCACTAGCAGCACATGGCGACCGGTAATGCTGGTCTGCAGGTCCATGGTCAGACGGATCTGGCCGCTGGATTCCCGTGCGCCGCTGCCGTAGGAGGAGATGGCCATGAAATCCACCGCGTGGGGCACGGTGATGTGGCGCATCAGGTCGGTGAGGAACATCACGCCGCCGCGCAGAATGCAAATCAGGAGCAGTTCTTCGCCCTGATAATCGCGGCTGATTTCTGCACCCAGTTCAGCGATGCGTTGTTGCAGCGTCTCTTCGCTGATAAGCACTTCGGCCAGAAACTCGCGGTAGTCTTGAACCATCACCTTATTCCCTCGATGTGGTTTTGTGGGGGACTTCGTGGTGTTCGCGGCAGCGAGGCTCGTACATTTCGGAGGCGCCCACGATGACCACCGGATCCTCGTAGAAGGCCGGTTGACCGTTGACCAGGCGTTGGGTGCGGGTGGCGGGCAGGCCGCACACCATGCAGATCGCCTGCAACTTGTCCACCCGGTCGGCCTGGGCCAGGAGTTGCGGCATGGGGCCAAAGGGCTCGCCGCGGAAGTCCATGTCCAGCCCAGCCACGATGACCCGGATGCCCCGGTCGGCCAGTTGTTGAACCAGGGTGAGGATTTCTTCATCGAAGAACTGGGCCTCGTCGATCCCCACCACGGTAGTGTCCTCTTGCAGGTGTTGCCAGAGGTCGCCAATACGGGTGATGGGGATGGCGTGAAATTCGCCCCCGGCGTGGGAGGTCACTTTGTCTTCGCTGTATCGGACATCAATGGACGGCTTGAACACTTGCACTTTTTGGCGGGCGATGACGGCGCGCCGCAGACGGCGAATGAACTCTTCGGTTTTGCCGCTGAACATCGGCCCGGTGATCACCTCGACCGACCCTTGGGCATGACGCATGACCCCGTCCTCCTTGTGGTGATGTTGTGCAGATTATACCAGCGGGGGCAAAAGAGCGGGGCAGCCGCAGGGCTTGTTGAAAAAAAACTGCCCGTGGGTTTAGGCACCCACGGGCAGGAAGAGCCCAGCGTAAGGCATCAATCGCCGCTGGAGGCCTTTTCGGGTGTGCTGACCACCTCGGGGATGGGGCGTTTGGATTGCATGATGCCCCAGAGCAGGATGGCCAGGGAGACCAGGGCGATGATCCAGGCACCCAGGGTAAGTTTGGTGAAGTTGACCACGATGGGGGCGATGATCACCGAGGTCAGGTTGATGACCTTGAGCATGGAGTTCAACGCCGGACCGGCGGTGTCCTTCAGGGGGTCACCCACGGTGTCGCCTACCACGCCAGCCTTGTGCCGCTCGGAGCCCTTGCCCAGATTGCGGGCTGGGTCTTGGGGCTCGTCCTCGATGGCTTTCTTGGCGTTGTCCCACGCGCCGCCGGCGTTGTTCATGAACACGGCCAGCAACTGCCCGGCCACGATGGCCCCGGCCAGGAAGCCGCCCAGGGCCTCCACCTGCAGCCACAGGCCCACCAGGATGGGCGGGAAGATGCCCAGGACGGAGAGGGCCACCAGTTCCTTCAGCGCGGCGGTGGTGGAGATGGCCACCGGGCGCTGGTAGTCGGGCTTGATTTTGCCTTCCAGCACGCCCAGTTTGAACTGGCGGCGCACCTCTTCGACGATCAGCGAAGCGGCGCGGCGCACGGCCTGGATGGCGAAGGAGGAGAAGAGCATGGGGATGGACGCACCCAGCAACAGGCCGACGAACACGCCAGGCACATTGACGCGGATGCCGATGGACTGCAACTGCTGCTCGACCGGGAGACCCAGCAGGGCTTGAGCGCGGCTCACATCCACCATGTAGGAGCCAAAGAGGGCCACGGCTGCGATGACCGCTGAGCCGATGGCGATCCCCTTGGTGATGGCCTTGGTGGTGTTGCCCGTGGCGTCCAGGTCGGCCAGGATCTGCTGTGCCTTGGCGATTTCGGGGTCGTCTTCCATCCCGGCCCAGGACATTTCGCCCACGCCACCAGCGTTGTCGGCGATGGGGCCGAAGGAGTCCATGGCCACATTGTTGCCGGTGAGGGTGAGCATCCCGATGCCGGTCATGGCTACGCCGTAGAGCACGAAGGTGACCTTCTCCACAGGCGAGAGGCCGGGCACGGTGTTGAAGATGACCATGGAGGCCACCAGGGTGGCCGCGATGGTGACCACGGCCCACACCGAGGATTCATAGCCCAAGGCGATACCCTGCAGGATGAGGGTGGCCGGGCCGGTGTCGGCGGACTTCTTCAGTTCCTTGACGGGGGAGTAATGCTCGCTGGTGAAGTAGTCCGTCAGGCGGTCGTTGAAGATGGCCAGCAACACGCCCACGGTCACGGCCAGAGGCACACGCCACCAGCCGCCGGGCAGGGTGTTGTTCTGCATCTGGCCCAGATAGATGTAGCCCAGGGCGAAGAAGAGCACGGTGGAGATCACCGCCGAGGAGAGGAACCCGCGGAAGATGGCCTTCAACGCCTCGCCGGAGGACTCGCCCTGACCGCCGCGCACCAGGTAGGTGCCGACGATGGAGGCGAGCACGCCGATGCCGCGCACCATCAGGGGGTAGATGATCCAGGCCATGTGCCCGGTGATGTGCCACAGAGCCAGCCCCATGATCAACGCCGAGACGATGGTGACCTCGTAGGACTGGAAGATGTCGGCGGCCATGCCGGCGCAGTCGCCCACATTGTCGCCCACCAGGTCGGCCACCACCGCCGGGTTGCGTGGGTCGTCTTCAGGGATTCCGGCCTCGACCTTGCCTACCAGGTCGGCGCCCACATCGGCCGCCTTGGTGTAGATGCCGCCGCCCACACGCATGAACAGTGCCACCAGGGTGGCGCCGAAGCCGAAGCCCAGCAGGGCATCGGGCGCGGCGATGCCGAAGATGATGAAGATGATGGTGCCGCCCAGCAGGCCCAGGCCGTCGGTCAGCATGCCGGTGATGGTGCCCGCACGGTAACCGATGCGCAAGGCATCCTTAAACGAACGGCGGGCCGCACTCGCCACGCGCACATTGGCCTGCACTGCCATGCGCATGCCGATTTGGCCCACCGCGGTGGAGAACACGGCGCCCAACAAGAAGGCCAGCGCCCGTCCCAACCCCATGACCAGTTGGATTTGCTGGTCGTTCAGGTTGGCGAACCGCTCGCGGGCTTCCGCGCTGATAGGCACCACATACACCGAAAGGAAGAGGGCGACCGTCAGAAGGATGATGAAGGGAATAATGCTGCGCAATTGTTGACGGAGGTAGGCGTCGGCGCCTTCCCGAATGGCGCTCCATACCTCCTGCATCTTGGGAGTACCTTTGTCCTCCCGCAGGATTTCCTGGCGCAGGTAGACCGCGTAAAGCAGGCCCAAAATGGCCGCGCCCAACACGCTCCACACCGCTGCCTGTTCGAAGGGGGTGAGTCCATACATGCGCTACGTCCCTCCTGCAAAAAAGGATGCCGGTTGTGACGCCTGACACAACCAGGATGTGCTCGATTTTATAAGAGCCTTAAGATATTGTCAAGCGAGATGAGAAGTTTGTGAACCTTCTCCGCAAGGAAGGGCTCCTGTTTGCCGCTTGGCCCAGGGGCTCCCGTCGGGACAAGATTAGAGTTTGATAAGAACCTCATAAAGGAGTTGACTTTTGCCTCGAGAGTTTGTATAGTGTTTATCGCCCCTCACCATTCGCCGAAGTTCGCATAGAAGCGTTGCAATTTTCCCA
>DUEP01000108.1 GCA_011176535.1 Anaerolineae bacterium
GGGGCTAATCTGATAACTCTTTAGGTTCCGCTAAATGAGTGGCAGAGGGGCAAAGCCACATAGCCGGCCAAACGGCTGGGGCACTTTGACAAGACAATGAAGCGGCCCAGAGGCAGCGGTCAGGCGGTTTTCTGAGCCGCCTGGCGCCGCCGGGCCGCTGCCCCTTTGGGCAGATGGCCTGTGGCCGAGGCTTTTTTCCGCATTCGCTCTGGCAAAAAGGGGGTGCACTGGGAAAAACCCGGCTCAAGAGCGCCCGGCGTAGGCGCCCAGGGGGATGTTTTGGATGCTGGTCCCAAAATCCGGTGGGGCGCACCGGCAAGGTGGCGGCCGGGAATCTCTGGACCGAACCCGCCGGCAGGCCGGTTCCGGCAGCCGATGGCGGCTCTCTTCTGCCCAGACGAACCGGCGATGGGCGCTCACCATGGGCTTGGCCGCCAAAGGGATCTGCTCCACCGGCCGGCGATCCTGGTACAGGGCCTTGACCTCCCGCGGTGCCCACGGCAGGTCAGTGGGCAGCAGCCAGGGGTGGTCGTAGATCGCGATGACCCGGAGCGTGGCCTGCTGAGGGCTGGGCACGGCGCCGGGCAGCGCCAGGTTGTCCCAGATTTGGGTGCGGAATTCGCGTCCCTCTTCAACCCAGGTGCCCCCCTGGTCGGGCGGTGTGGCGGCGATGGGGCGGTCTTTGTAGGGCGCACCAGGGGCCGCACCAGCGCCCCCCACTTCGGCGGTGGTCCTTGCCCGGCTTTACCGAACTCAGTTCTCTGAGCCGCTCCATGCTTCGGGTGATCGACGAAAGCCGAACGGGCTGTGCCACCCACATCTTTATGGTGAACCCCTAGCAGGGGGCTCTGGTCCCTTCGCTGCGCGATGTGCTGGTCGGGATGCACGAGGACCCTCAGGGCCCAAGGCTGTTGCAATCCTTGTGCGCCTGGGGCGGTGGGGCCCCACTGAGGATTTGGGGATGATTCCCAGGATCCTCGAAGGGGTTTCCTGAGAGCAAAGAGGCTCCACCTCACAAACAACGAGGTGGAGCCTCTTTCCTTCTCTAATGCGGGGGAAGATTGGACGACGCCCCACCCGATTTGGGTGGGAGCCTTCTCAACCTCGGGGCGGTTTTTCCATCACCAGGGCGTCGCTGCGGTCAACATAGTAACGGGGCCATACGGCAATGGGGCGGTACCCTGCCGTGCGATACAGGCGGATGGCCGGGAGGTTATCGCGTCGCACGGTGAGGCGAATGGGGAGCGATGCTGGAAGGCGGGCCTCGCAGGCTTCCAGCAATGCCCGCCCGATGCCCCGCCGTCGGTGGCTGGCAGCCACCGCCAGGGTGGCAATCCATCCCACGCCGTGGCGCACCTCGCCGGCCACGAAGCCGAGCATACGGTGCTCCTCATCCACGGCCTTGAGCCGCACCACCCCCGGCCATCCGAGCACAGCGATCAGGTCCAGCAAGGGCCAGGCGTCGCGGGCAAAGGCTTCCCGTTCCAGCCGCCACAGGGCCGGCAGGTCGCGCGGGGAAGCGTTGAGGATGGAAAAGGGACTACTGGGCGCTGCCACCTTCGGTGCCGCCGCCTTCACTGGAGCGGTACTTGATGAAGTCTTGCAACAGTCCGGTGAACTCCATCGGGAAGATGAACTTGGTGGCCGGTCCGCTGCCCATGGCCTTCAGGGTTTCGAAGTATTGCAGAGTCATGGTCTTGGGGTCCACCGTCTGGGCCACGTGATAGATGCGTTCCAGGGCCTTGGCGAAGCCCTCGGCGCGCAGGATTTGTGCCTGGCGTTCGCCCTCGGCCTTGAGGATGGCGGCTTGCTTTTCGCCCTCGGCTTTGAGGATGGCGGCCTGCTTCTCGCCTTCGGCCACATTGATGGCGGCTTCCTTCTGACCCAGGGACTCGGTGACCTGGGCGCGCCGGTTGCGCTCCGCCGACATCTGGCGGTTCATCGCCTCTTGGATTTCGCGTGGCGGCACGATTTCGCGGATTTCCACATTGGTCACCTTGACGCCCCAGCGCTCGGTGACCTCATCCAGGCGGGTGCGCAGCATGTTGTTGATGTGCTCACGCTCGGAGAGCACATCGTCCAGCAAGATGCCACCCACCACGGCGCGTAGCGTGGTTGTGGCCATGCCCTGGGCTGCGGTCTCGAAGTTGCCTACCTGGAGCACGCTTTGCTCGGCGTCGAGCACCCTGTAGTACCAGATGAAATCCACGGCAATGGCGGCATTGTCTTTGGTGATGCAGGTTTGGTGGGGGATCTCCCGCACCTGTTCCCGCAAATCGACACGAATGCCCCGATCGATGAACGGGATCAGAAACACCAGACCCGGCCCTTTGGCGCCCA
The DNA here is from genome assembly GCA_011176535.1 of Anaerolineae bacterium. NCBI lineage: Bacteria > Bacillati > Chloroflexota > Anaerolineae > Anaerolineae bacterium. The sequence continues at coordinate 2,341 of DUEP01000108.1, forward strand.
TGCTGCGGCCCAGACGAAAGACCACCAGCCGTTGATATTCGGGGACGATGCGAATGGCGCTGACCAGCAGCAACACGACCAGTAAAAACAGCACCCCGAAGGTGCACATTAGAGTCGTCACCATAGAGACCTCCTCCTGTGATGACTGAAGGGAACGGCGAACCGATTACAAGGCGCGAGGGGGCGAGCCTTCCCCGGTGGGAGCGTTGTCCACCGGCTCGACGAGCAGGATGAACCCTTCGCGTCCAATAACCCGCACTTTGCGGCCCGGCGGGACGGTCTGGGCGCTGCGTGCGCTCCACATTTCCCCCTCCACATAAACGGAGCCTTCGAGGTGGACTTCGGTGCGCGTCTCGCCAATTTGCCCGATGAGGCGGTCCAGCGAATGCACGGGGGGCTTCTCGCGCCAGGCGCGCAGGCCAGCCCGAACCCCGAACCAGAAGTACGCCCCCAACAGGGCCGAGGCGCTGAAGGCCAGCGCCGGGTGAACGGCTGTGCCCCCCTGGGGCGCTCGAAAGAGGAAGACCGAGCCACCGATGAGGCCCAGGGCGCTGAGCAGCAGCCAGCCCCATTGCCCTCGCCGGACGAACACGGGCACGATGAGCGCCCCCAGGCCCAGGGCCAGGGCGAGCAGCGCCCAGAGGTTGATGCTCAGATGGAGGGCCGCGTAGCCCGCCAGCACCCCGGCTGCCAGGGCGCCGATTTCCAGCAGGCCGGTCCCCGGTACCAACACGGCCAGGGTGGCCAGGAAGATGGTCAGCACCAGGAGCAGATAGGCGATATTGGGGTCAAACAGCACGCTCATGGCAGCGCTTCTCCTTGGGTCTAGGCGGGCCTGAATTGATTATACAGGAAAACGGGGCGCCGGAAGCGCCCTTTTGAGGGTTCCTGCCTCCTCCCAGGCCAAAAAAGAACGGGCCGAAGGTGCCCCTCGGCCCGTGGCGAACCTGCTGGTTTGCGGTTCAGGGGATGTGGAGGGTTTGCCCCGGGGTCAACGGCGTGTTGACCGAGATGCCGTTGGCCGCGGCAATGGCTTCGGGAGAGACATCACCGTAGTAGCAGGCGATGGAGTAGATGGTGTCGCCCACGCGCACGGTGTAGGTATCGGGATGCGGATGCCAGGCCCGGTTGCCGGGGAAGGGCGGCGCGTTTTGCGGGATGGTCAGCACGGTACCCGGATAGACGACCTGCCCCCGGCTCAGGCCGTTGACGGCCAGCAGGGTGTTCGGGTCAATGTTGAACCGCCGCGCCAGGCAGTAGGGGTATTCCCCTTTGTGAAGGGTGTAGGAGGAAGGCACGGTGATCGTGGGTATCCCGGCCGTGGTGGGCACGGGGGTGGCCGTGGGGGGCTGAGGCTTTGGGGTGGGTGTGGTGCCCCCGGCAGGGATGGAGGTGGGCGTATCCACGGCACCACCACCGGCTTCTGGCCCTAAGGTTTGCATCATCATGGTCGCCACGGCTGCAGCGGTGGCGGTGGGGGCGTTCATCGCGCCGGCCCCTGCACCTGGCCTGCCACCCACAGGCGTGGGAAAGCCTCCGCCCAAGGTTTCAGGCGCGGCCAGAGTGGGTGTCGGCGGCAAGGCCGTCGTGGCCGAGCGGGTGCAGCCAACCAGAGCCAGCAAAACGAGACTAAGCCCTAAGGCGAGGAAGATCCCCTTGTTGTTCATGGCGACTCCTTTCTCCAGAACCTCCCTGGACTGAGTTCATGTTAGCATAATTTGCAAATGGTGTCAATTTGCCCGCCGGGCGTTACCAGTTGGGCGCGGGGGTGACCACGATGAGCAGGCGTTGCACAACCCATCCTGTGATGTCTTCGGAGGGTACATAGATTTTGGCCCACAGATGGCCGTCGGCTTCATGGCCAATCTCAAGGATAATCACCTTGGTGCCGTTGAGGGCCCCGCCCACGGAAGGCTGGTCGAATCCCGGCGCCTGGCGGATGATCACGCCATTGGCCTGATCGGTGTATACGATGGCGACGATGGGGGTCGGCGTTGGGCTGGGCACCGTGACCGTGGGAGTGGGTGAAGGGCTCGGTGAGGGGGTCACGGTTGCCGTGGGCGGAAGGATGGCGGTGGGGGTAGGCGTGTGGGTGGGGAGGACAGGAGGCGCAGGAACGGTGCCGGCCACGGTCGAGGGAAGGGTCGGTGAGGGCGAAGGGCGGTTGGGGAGCAAGGCCTCGGGAGAAGCCGTTGGGCTGGCGGAGAGTGGAAGGGTGCCTGCCTGCGGCCAGGCCAGCCACCCGGCGCCCACCGTGACCAGCGCCAAACCGGCCATGCCCAGGAGAAAGAAGGCCTGACGGGCAGGGCGTAGCCCCAACGCCCAGGCCACGGCCACACTCAACCACACCGCCAGAAGCAAATGCAGACCAAAGGCCGCCAGTGCCCCCTGCCAGAGGGCTGGCCGGCCGCCGGTGAGGCCGAAGCCGGCGGCGGTCAGAGGCAGCCAGAGGGTGTAGGCCAGCGCCACACCCGGTAGCGCCGCGCGTTGCGGCGCGCGCACGAGCGCCCAGGTGCCCCAAAGAGTGCCGACGCTCAACAGCAGGGCGGCGCCCCATCCCGGTGCGACCACGCGTGTGGCGTAGGCCAGCCGATGCTGAGGGAAGGCCAGGGAGGCCAGCCCGCCCAGCAAACCGATGCCGAAAGTCACCAGGCCGCCCACGCCTAAGGCGCCGAGCACCTGCCCCAAGTAGCCCCATACCCCGCTGAACAGCCCCAAACCCAGGCCGAGCACGGGCCCCAGGAAGGGGGCGGCCAGAGCGCCCAGCACCAGTCCGGCGGGCAGGTCGGCCAGCAAGGCCCAATTCCACACCAGGGCAGCCAGGGCGATTTGCAGGAAGAACCACGCCGAGGGAACGGCCCGCCGGGCCGCCGCGGCCAGCAGCGCGCTGTGCTCGTCTTCCCCGGCGGGGGGAAGCCAGCGCCGACGCTGACGGGGGCGGCGCCGGAAGGAGGGAGCCGGTGAGGGTTGGGCTTCGGCAGGTGGGGTCATCGGCGCAGACTCGCAATCAGACGCACGGGATGTTCGAGCAGGTCCAGCGCGATATGGATGTCGGGCACCACCAGATCGGCGGCCAGCAAGGTTTCCACCGCGGTCCCCTCCGGAGAGAGGACGCAAATGCCCATGGCCGCCTCGCGGAGCATCAGGGCGTCGTTGGCGCCCTGGCCGATGGCGACCACGGTCTCGCGCCCCAGCCGACGCACATAACCGGCTTTCTGGGCCCCTTCGTCGCCGGGGGTGACGCGCAGGGCCTCAATGCCCAGTTGGCGGTCGATGCGCGCTTGTTTCCCGTAGGTGTCGGCTGTCAAGAGATGTAAGGTGAGGCGGTCGCGTAGCCGACGCAGCCGCAGAATGAGCCCTTCGATCAATTCGCCGTCCACGGCCAGGGTGCCGTTGACATCACAGACCAGGTGTTTCAGGCGAATTTCGCCACGACCGGGGATGCGGAGGGCAATCATGTTCCAATTATACGCCGAGTTTTCCTTATAGTACAATGGGTGCACTTTTCGTACCAGGAGCGCTTATGCGGATACGTGGATGGATGGGTTGGTTGCTGCCGGTTGGGGGGCTGCTGTTGGTCGCCTGTGGCGGTGGACGAACCGCCCCGACGCCGACGGTGCTGGCTTCGGCCACAGCGACCGTTGTGCCCACCCCAATCCCCCTGCCCACCCGGACCCCTACGGCCACACCGGCCCCCGTGGGAGTGGTGCTGGCGCCGGAGGGTGCTGCTCCGCTATGGCGTCAGGCGGCCATGGGTGCGATACGCGCCCTGGCGGCGACCCAGGGCTGGAAGGTGGCCGAGGTGGGGGTGCTGGAGCAGGTGCCCACGGGTGCGCGTCTCGTGCTGGCGTTGCCCCCAACGAACGGCCTGGCGGTGGCCCAGGCCTGGCCCGGGATGCCGGTGGTGGTGCTGGAGCCTTTGCCCGAAAACGCCCCGCCCAACCTGTTCAGCCTGGATATGTCCCCATACACCCCTGAGCGGCTGGCATTCGCCGCCGGTTATCTGGCCGCTTTGCACGCGCCCGATTACCGTGTGGGCGCGCTTTTCCTGCAGGGAGACGATTTGGAAAAGCGGGTGGAGGCTTTCATCCGCGGCGTGACCTACTATTGCGGCCTGTGTCGTCCGGCTTTCCCTCCTCATAAAAGTTATCCTGTGTGGGCCAGGCTGCCGCCGGAGGCCGAGCCCGGGTTGTGGCAGAGCGCCGGGCAGGCCCTGGCCCAGGAGCATGGGGTCAACCTGGTGTATGTGGAATCCTGGCCCGCGGCGCAGGCGTTGCTGGGCGCGGAAGCGCCCCAGAGCTGGCACATCCTTGGGGTGGGGCCCAATCCCTCAAGTCCGGGAGAGGGACATTTGGCGGCCGGCGTGGATTGGGTGGGGAGCTTGCAGGCGTTGTGGGAGCAGGGCGTGCAGCAGGGTAAGGTTTCCTCCTTGGTACCGCCCTTTGTGGTCCAGGGGACGACGCCGGGACATCGCCACTGGGCTCAGCAGGTTCTGCAGTGCCTTTGGGAGGGCCGGATTTCACCATGAAACGGCAGGCTTTCACTTGTCAAAGCGTTCATCAGCGGCTATACTAAGGGCGGATGAATCCCGCAAGACTCTCTCTCAAGGAGGAGCAAGATGAAACGACTGTACTGGCTGGTGGCTGTTTTGGTTTTGGTCGCGATGGTGCTCAGCGCCTGCGGTCAGAAGACCGAGCAGCCGAAACAGGTAGACTGCGGCAGCGCGGAGGTGTTCTGCGTTGGCCTGGTCACCGATGTGGGCGAAGTTGACGACAAGTCCTTCAACCAGTCCGCCTGGGAAGGCGTGAAGATGGCGAAGGAGAAGGGCGTCGCCGATCAGATCGATTACATCGAGACCAAGGACGCCAAGGACTACGAGGCCAACATCGAACTCTTCGCCCAGAAGGGCTACGATGTCATCGTCACCGTGGGCTTTGCCCTGGGTGAGGCCACCAACAACATGGCCAAGAAGTACCCCAACATCAAGTTTATCGGTGTGGACCAGTTCCAGGTTTGGGCGGTGGATGATGACCCGAACAACGACCTGCCCAATGTGGCGGGCCTGATCTTCCACGAGGATCAGGCGGGCTTCCTGGCCGGTGCGTTGGCGGCCATGCTCTCCAAGAGCGGCACCATCGCCGCCGTGTTGGGCACCGACCTGGTGCCGCCAGTGGTGGCCTTCAAGGAGGGTTACGAGGCCGGCGCGAAATACATCAACCCGGACATCAAGGTCATCGCCACCTATCACCCCGGCGGCCTGGATGTGGCCTTCACCGACCCCGAGTGGGGCGCGGCCACGGCTAAGCAGGCCATCGACCAGGGCGCGGATGTAGTCTTCGGCGCGGGCGGTAAGACCGGCAACGGCGCCATCATCGAGGTGGCACAGCACCCCGGCGTGTACTGCATCGGTGTGGACACCGACCAGTGGGAGACCGTGCCTGAGGCGCGCCCCTGCCTGGTCAGCAGCGCCATGAAGTTGATCACCCCGGGTGTGTTCGACCTGATTCAGAAGGCCAAGTCCGGCGACTTCCCCGCCGGGAATTATTTCGGTGAAGTTGGCCTGGCGCCCTTCCATGACTTCGACAGTAAGGTCCCGCAGGAAGTGAAGGACAAACTGAACGAGATCCGCCAGGGTTTGCTCAACGGCACCATTGACACTGGATACAAGCCGTAAAATCCACCTTTTGTGCAAGGGCGTGGGCTTTGGCTCACGCCCTTGTGGTTTCTAAGGGCGGCGATTTCGCCGGAGAGAGTCGGCTGTCCAAGGGCCGGCGCTGCCCTGTCTGTAACCTTTCTCCCCATTTGCAATGTTTTTGCAATGTTTTGGGCTGCAGAGCAAAGGTATAATATAAATGTCCTCTTTTTTGACAAAATTCTATGTTTGGAGGGCTTATGTTTATCCAGAAGCGTTTGCGCACCTTTGCAGGAGTTTTGTTGGCTTTGGTGCTGGCCGCGGCGGCCTACGGCTTTGCGGCGGAGAATTAAGGTACCCAATAGCCGGGCCGGCGATGGGTGGGGAACGGTATCGGGATATAAGGTGAGTAACGTGAAATATACGCTAGCTAGCGTTCCGTCCCAGGTGGCCGGTGTGTCTTTTGATCTTGACGGTTCGGCGACCTCGGTGTACGCTGCCGTAGGCGATAATACTGGTACCTGGACCTGGTCCGGGGCCTGTTCAAGTACCGGGAACAACGGGAGCAATGGGATTACTAGTTGGAAGTGCAACTTCAGTTCACCTTTTCCTGTGCTCAATATATACCATTTGCGCGTCGTGGCCACCGGCCCATGAGTTGAGTGAAAGCAAACGAGGGTTGGGGTGGGAGAGGCAGCGCGTTGAGGTAACGGCTCCCTCTCCCGCTTTTTTGTTTTGACGCCATGACCAGGTGGCCGCTGTGGGCGCGCTGGGCGTTGGGGAGCGTGACGGTTTTCCTCCTCGCCGTGGGGTTGTGGGTGTGGTGGGCTCCCTTGCCCCTGGGCGGGGATATGGCTTACATCGTCCTCACGGGCAACAGCATGAGCCCGCGCTTTCGCAAGGGGGATCTGGTGATCACCCGCCGGGCCAGCATATACCGTGTGGGTGATATCGTCGCCTATCGGCACCCCCAAGTCGGGTATGTGTTCCACCGCATTGTGGAGGTGGATGCCGAGGGTCGTTTTGTGTTGCAGGGGGACCACAACGCCTGGCGCGATGCTTATCATCCGAAGCCGGACGAAGTGGTGGGCCGCTTGGTGGGACACATTCGGGGTGGCGGTACGGTTTTGTTGTGGTTGCGGCAGCCCTGGGTGTTGGCTTCGCTGACGGCCTTGTTGGTGTGGGTCTTTGTTTTGCGACAGGGCCCGCATGGGGAACGCAAGGCAACCTCCCGCGGGACGGGGAGCATGATGCGAATGGATCGTTGGATGGCCTGGTTGATGGGGAGTGCAGGGGCGTTGTTGGTGGGGGTGTTGTTGGGCGTGCCGGCTTTTACGCGCCCCGTTGCGCTGCCGGTGGAAGAGCGCATCCCTTATCGCCATGAGGTGGTGTTTTCCTACACGGCCCCGGCCATCCCCCAGGTGTACGACGCCGACAAGGTGCGCCCGGGAGAGCCGGTGTTCCACCAGTTGACGGGGAGCATGGTTGTCGAGGCCAGCTATCGTCTGGAGAGCCAGGCTCCGGTGCAGAACATTCAGGGACTCTATCGTCTGGTGGCGCAGGTGCGTGACGGGCGGGGGTGGCAACGCACGGTGGAACTCGTCCCGGAGACGGCTTTCGATACCTCAGAAGTGGATGTTCGGTCATCTCTGGACCTGAACACCATTCAAAGGTTCATCGACCTTTTGGAAGAGCGCACGGGCGTCACCCGCAGCGCCTATCAGGTGGTGGTCTTTCTGGACCTGGAGGTGCGGGCTCAGGTGGCCGGCCGGGCGTTGCACGATCGCTGGCAGCCGGCCTTGCATTTCGGCTGGGATCGCTGGGAGTTGTATATGACCAATCCGGGGGCGAACCCGATGAGCGGCCCGCAGGATCCCCTGCGCCCCGTGCTCGATGGCCAGTTGACTTATCAGCGGCTTGCCACGAATACGCTGATGGTGCTGGGCCACCCGTTGCCCGTGGCCACGGCACGAGGCCTGGCGGTGGCGCTATTCCTCCTGGGGCTTGGAAGCGGGGGAGCCTTGCTGTGGCAGATGAACCGGGTGTTGGAAGAGGGCGATCCGTTGCGCCAGATGCGTTGGCTGGTCGGCCCCCGGTTGATGGCAGCGCGAAGCCTGCCGCCGGCCGAACCAGCCTGGATCGAGGTGGGCGAGACGGAAGCCCTGGCCCGTCTGGCCGACCAGAATCAGGAGACGGTCTTCTATCTGGAAGAGGGCTCCTGGGTGCACTTTTGGGTGGCTCTGCCCAGCGGGGTGTATCATCGGCTCGTGCCGCGGCAGGTTGTGGAGGTGGAAGCCCGGCCCGCGGAGGAGCGAGGCCTGGCGTTGTGGCCCTGGACGGCCCGGCGGCAGGTCAAAAAGGGGCTGGTGGGCGTGCTGGAAGGTTGGGCCCGGGCGGTGGGGCGCCTGTATGGCGACGAGGAACACAGCCAGCGGGTGGTTGACCTGGCCGTCCGCCTGGCCCGTCGCTTGGGTGTCCGTGGGCGGGCGTTGGAGCACCTCTACTGGGGCGCTTTGGTGCACGATTTGGGCCTGGTCGAGGTGCCGGTGGAGGTGTTGCGCAAACCGGGAGCCCTATCCCCGCATGAAAGACATCTGGTGCGGGAGCATCCCCGGCGCTTGCGGGAATACCTGGGGGCCGTGCCGCAACTCGCCGCGGCGGTGGAAATCGCCACCCATCACCACGAGCGCTGGGACGGCAACGGTTACCCCGACGGTCTGCAGGGGGAGGCCATCCCCCTGGGCTCCCGCATTTTGGCCGTGGCAGAGGCCTACGATGCGTTGACGCACGAACGGCCTTATCGCCCGGCGTGGTCGCCGGAGGAGGCGCTGCGCTACCTGGAAGAGCAGGCCGAGGCAGCCTTCGACCGCCGGGTGGTCGCCGCTCTGGCCGAGGTGCTCCGCGAGGAAGGTGTGCTCCCCAACGGGTCGCAGGAGGAAGGCGAAACAGTGGCCTCCGGCCCGGATGGCGCAGGGGCCGAGGAACCCGCGTCGAGCCCGCCGTCCGCACGCCCTTCGACGGAGGAGGAGGCTTGATGGGCGGCTTGTGGTGGCTTTGGCGATGGCGGTGGCCCTTGTCGGGGCGAGGGCTGAGGCGCTGGCTCCTGGCCTGGGTGGTCCTGTTGCTTTGGCTGGGCAGCATGACGGCGCAGGCGGCCAGCAACGCCTTGCCTTCCCCCGCGGGGCGGCTGGACGACCGGGTGTTGCCGGTGGACATCAACCAGTTCAAGCCGCCGGAGTGTGCCGGGATCACGGTCAGCAATCTCTTTGTGGCCAGCGCTTCGGACGGGATCGTCTTTGGCACGGCGGGCAACGATTTGATCCTGGGGACGGCGGGTGTGGATTGGTTGAATGGGCAGGGCGGTGACGATTGCATTGTGGGCGGCGCTGGCGATGATGGCCTGATCATCATCCCTTTGCTGAACGGTGGCGCGGGCGACGATGTGATTTTGGGCGGCCCGGGCAATGACATCATCGAGGGCGCCAACGGGAACGATGCGTTGTATGGCCAGGGAGGGAATGACATCCTTTTCGGCAGTGCAGGAGCGGATTATCTGAACGGTGGCAACGGCGCTGATTATTGCGATGGAGGTACGGGAGCCAATACGGTGGTCAATTGTCCGTAGGCTCTCCGGAGCGCGGCGCGCTGTTCCCCTGCGGGGTGGAATAGAGGCGGGCGGCTGGTGCACCTTCTGGAAATGTGCGGTTGAGATTTGGCCTTTCGGCCAGGGAGCCTGTGGTAAAATGAGCGCCGGTCATTCCCATGGCTGATTGGTCATCTCAGCAAATCTGAGGGAAGGATGAGCGAACAGATTCACCAGGTGTCTGGTTGGGAGAGCAGGCTGCGCCGTGTTTGGCGGGCGGTTAGTGTTCCCTTGGGTGCGGTGCTCCTGGCGCTGCTCATTGGGGCGATCATTCTGGCGATCTCGGGTGCCTCCCCCTGGCAGGCTTATGCGGCGTTGCTCAAGGGGTCCTTTGGTAGCACCGAGGCGCTCCGCCGCACATTGGAAAAGGCCACGCCCCTGGTCTTCAGCGGCCTGGCGGTGGCCTTTGCGTTTAAGGCGGGGTTGTTCAACATCGGCGCGCAGGGGCAGTTGTTGCTAGGCGCCATCACTTCAGCCGTGGTGGGCTTTTCCATTCACGGTTTGCCGCCGGTGCTCCATGCTTCGCTGGCCTTGCTGGCCGGGGCCATCGTGGGGGGGCTCTACGGGGCGCTGCCCGGTGCGCTGAAGACGTTTTCGGGGGCGCACGAGGTCATCACCACCATCATGCTCAACTACATCGCCATCAACCTGACCGATTACCTGGCCGACGGCCCACTGAAGGACACCTCGCCGGGCAATATCGTGGCCCGCACGCCCATGATTCTGGATTCAGCGCGGTTGCCCACCTGGGGCTGGCTGCCCGCCGGCTTCGTCCTGGCGCTGGTGTTGTCCGTGGTGCTCTGGTGGATCCTCTGGCATACCACGCTGGGCTTTGAGATCCGCACGGTGGGCCTGAACCCTCACGCGGCCCGATACGCCGGGATGAAGGTGGCCTGGACGGTCATCCTTACCATGACCCTCTCGGGTTTGCTGGCCGGTTTGGGCGGCGCGGTGGAGACCCAGGGCGTGGTGGGGCGTTACCAGCCGGGCTTCAATGTGGGCCTGGGGTTCGACGGCATCACCATCGCCCTGCTGGGCAAGACGCACCCCATCGGCGTCATCCCAGCGGCGTTGCTCGTGGGTGCCATGAAGGCGGGTTCCAGCCAGATGCAGTTCGACGCCCATGTGGCCAAGGAAATCACCGATGTCATTCAGGCGCTCATCCTGTTCTTTGTGGCGGCGGATGCCATCGTGCGCTGGCTGGTGCGCCAGCGGGCGGAGATCGGCGAAGAAAAAGTCACCCTCAGCACGGGCTGGGGTTCACACTGAGGTAGCCCTATGGTGAACGCGACACTGGTGAACAATCGACGCTTCTGGCGCCAGTGGGGTCTCTGGCTGGCCTTTGGTTTGCTGCTCCTCATTGGCCTGGGCGTGGCCTATGGCCGCAATCCGCGGGTGACGGAGGCGGTATTGGCCTCGACGCTGCGGCAATCGGTGCCTCTGGTTCTGGGCGCATTGTGTGGTCTGATGGGCGAGCGGGCTGGGGTGATCAACATCGGCATCGAAGGGCAGATGTTGCTCGCCGCCTTCATGGGGTTCCTGGTCAATGTGTGGTCGGGCAACCTCTTCCTGGCCGTGATGGCGGGGGTGTTGGTGGGGGCCCTGCTCGGCTTGTTGCTGGCCTTCATGTCCGTCACGCTGAAAATCGACCAGATCATCGGCGGCACGGTGATCAACATCCTGGCCCTGGGCCTCACGGGCTATTTCTACCAGGTGGGGCTGAGCACCAAAGGGAAGTTGCAGCCCATTCCGCTGGGTAAGTTGGCCGATTTGCCCCTCGTCGGCCCGGTGCTGTTCAACAACCCGCCCATCACCTACGCGGCCATCGTCTTGGTCTTTGTGGTGCACTTCCTCCTGTTCCACACGCCCTGGGGCCTGCGCACCCGCGCCGTGGGCGAA
>DUEP01000109.1 GCA_011176535.1 Anaerolineae bacterium
GTGGGCATACCTACTCTCGCAATGCACCTTATATTCTCCAAGACCTTACCCAAAGCAACGAGCCCTTTGTCCCCTTCTTGAGAGAGATGGGCTTTCGTGCGTATATAGGCATTCCTTTACGTTACGGCGGACGCACCCTGGGCACCATTTGTCTGTTCCGCAAGGAGGTCTATTATCCACGCCCTGGTGAGATTGCCTTGCTCCAATCCATGGCGCAGGAGGTAGCCGTAGCCCTGGAAAACGCCCGCTTGTATCAACAAGCCCAAGAAGCGCTGGCCGAGGCCGAACGGCTCTATCAAATCGGACGTGCATTAAGTCAAGCGCGATCCTACACCGAGGTGTTAGAGGTGCTGCGCACCCAAACACCCCTCGGTGAGGGCGCCCTAAACATCTCCCTCAACTTCTTCAATCGGCCATGGAATGAACCTGAAGATATCCCCGAATGGAGCATCGTAGCAGCACGGTGGACACGACTTCCTATGGAACGTTTGGCACCACGGTACCCCTTGCGTCAATTCCCCACGGCCAAGTTGCTCACTCCAAACGAACCTTTCATTATTTATGATGTAGCCACCGACCCTCGTCTGGATGAACAAACACGCCGATTGTACAGCGAGCGTTTTCAGGCCCAGAGCACAGCGTTCTTCCCCTTGGTGGTGGGCGGTCGGTGGATCGGCTACATTAACCCCATCTACGAAAAACGGCGGGAGTTTTCTGAGGAGGACCTACATTACCTACAAGGAGCCATCGCTCAAGCTTCAGTTGCCTTGGAAAACCTGATTTTGCTGGAGCGCTCCCGCCGCGGCGCCGAGGTCGAGCGCACAGTGCGTGAAATCGCCGCCGAGCTCCTCAAAGCCCCGCGAACTGCCGACGCCCTACAAACCGCTGCCCGCATGCTGGCTCAGGCCGTGGGCGTTTCCCACGCCCAGGTCCACTTGTTAGGCTCGTGGCGCCCCCAGAACGCCCTTTCCCAAAACTCTACAGAAGAGGAGGAAACCGATGAGCGTGGATGACCGCATGAAACCCAACGCTGGCCGCATTTACGACTACCTGCTCGGCGGCCACCACAATTTCGAAGCCGACCGCCAGGTGGCCGAGCGGTTCACCTCGAACTTTCCCAGCATGCCCCTGGTGGCCCGGCTGCAACGCTGGTGCCTGCAAGATGTCGTCCGGGAACTGCTCAGCCGGGGCATGGAGGTCATCATCGACTTCGCCTCCGGCCTGCCCACCCAGGATCACATCCATGAGGTGGTGCCCCCCGAAGTCGTCGTGATCTACTCCGACAAAGACCCCCTGGTCGTGGAATACGGCCGCGAAATCCTCCAGGACGTCCCCAACGCCCACATTTTCCAGGCCGACGCCCGCCGGCCGGAGGACATACTGGAAAACCCCGAGGTGCAGAAACTCATCGGCGACCGGCGGGATGTGGGCCTGGTTTTATGGGGTGTGTCCAGTTTCCTCCCCGATGAGGACCTGCGCCATGCCTTCCAATACCTTTACGAATGGAGCGGGCCTAAGGCCGTGCTGGCCTTCAACGCCCAACTGGCCGATGTGGAACTCGACCCCAACGACCCCATCCAGCAAAAATTGCTGAAGACATACCGTGAGATGGGCTCCCCGTTGTACATCCGCACCCTGGAGCAGTACCGGGAACTCATCCAGCCCTGGAAACCCGACGGGGGTTTCGTGTCCCTGCTGGAATGGCACGACTTCGACCCCTCCCTGTTCAGCGACCGCGACCGCGCTCTGGTGGAGAAAAGCGGCGGCGGGTACGGTGCCTATCTGATCAAATGACCCGCGCCTCGGCCCGAAGTGCATGTACCCCTCGCCCCACCAAATGTTAGCCAAAGGCGGATAGCCCATGACGGATCGTCCACTTTCCCCCTTCTTGCCCGAAAGCCTCGTGAGCGCCATGGAGGAAGCCGCGCGGCAAACCCTGCAGCGCCTGCTGTTCCAACAGCGGGCCGTGCTCCATCCCCGCCGCATTCCTCAGGTGGCCCGCGAAAGCCTCCAACGGCTGCTGGACTTTCTCCAGAATCCCGTGCCCGAGAAAGCCAAGGAGCACGGACGCTGGTTGTATCACCAGGGCATCACGGAGCAGACCCTGCCCCAGATGGCCGACGCCCAGCGCGGCATCCTGGCCGAACGCCTCCCCCCCGAACAGGCCATCTCCCTGATCGAGCGCATGGTCACCTGGGAAACGCTCAGCCTGCTGGCCTTCCAGCAAGAAGCCCGCGCGGCCATTCTACGCGAGCAAGAAGAACTGCGCCGGGCCGCCATTCGCACCCTGGAAGCACAACAACAGCGGCTGGCGCTGGCTTCTAAGGTGGCCCAACTGATCACCACCTACACCGATCTGGAAAGCCTGCTCCGCGAGAGCGTGGAACTCATCCGTCGGGAATTGGGGCTATATTATGTGGGCATTTTCCTGCTGGACGAATTCGGCCACTGGGCCGTGCTGCGCGCCGGCAGCGGCGAGGCGGGCCGCCGCATGATGCAGGATGGGTACAAACTGGCGGTGGACGAGAACTCCATGATCGGCTGGAGCATCCTCCACCGCCAGGCCCGCATCGCCCAGGATGTGGGCGAGGACGCCGTGCGCTTCGCCAACCCCTACCTTCCCGAAACCCACTCCGAAATGGCCCTCCCGCTGATGGTGGGCGAGGCGATACTGGGGGCCATGACCGTGCAAAGCGACCACGTGGCCACCTTTAGAGAAGAAGACATCCAGGTGCTGGAAGTGGTGGCCAACCAACTGGCCATCGCGCTCCAAAACGCCCAACGCTTCGCCCAACTCCAGGAAGAAGTGGAGCGGCTGCAGGAACTGTTCCGGCAGGAAGAACAACGCCGCTGGAGCGGAGTGCGTCCGCAGGCCTTCCAGTACATCCTCAACACCGATACCCTCCGCCCCACGGACCCACATGATTTGCGCCCCGAGGCCCGAAGGGCCCTGGAGGAGCAACGCCCGGTGGTCCTGCCCTCAGGCAACGGGGACGCCAAAACTGCCCTGGCCGTGCCCATTCTGCTCCACGAAAATGTGCCCATCGGCGTCGTTGACCTGTACGATGTCCAACAGGAACATTACCTGGACGACGAAACCTGGGTGATCCTCAACGCCGCCGTCTCCCAACTGGCCCTGGCCCTGGAAAACCGGCGCCTGTTCGAGGAGGCCCAGCGGCGCGCCCAGGAGTTGCAGACCGCGGCCGAAATCGCCCGCGACACCTCCTCGCTGCAATCCCTGGACGAATTGCTCGCCCGGGCCGTGAACCTCATCCGCGACCGCTTCGGCTTCTACCACGCCTCGGTGTTCCTGCTGGACGAAACCGGCGAATACGCCGTGGTCCGCGAATCCACGGGCGAGGCGGGGGCGGAAATGAAACGACGCGGCCACCGCCTGCGCGTGGGCTCCCGCTCGGTGGTCGGTCAGACGGCCGACCAGGGCCAGCCCGTGGTGATCAACGATGTACTCCAAAGCGACATCCACCGGCCCAACCCCTTGCTCCCCGACACCCGCGCCGAGTTGGGCCTGCCCCTCAAGGTAGGCGACCGCATCATCGGCGTGCTGGATGTGCAATCCACCGAGGTCAACGCCTTCACCGAAGACGATGTCCAAGTGCTGCAAATCCTGGCCGACCAGTTGGCCGTGGCGGTGGAAAACGCGCGGGCTTACGAACTCAGCCAGCGCGCCCTTGAGGAACTGCGCCGCGCCGACCAACTCAAGAGCCAGTTCCTGGCCAACATGAGCCACGAACTGCGCACGCCGTTGAACTCCATCATCGGCTTCTCTAAGGTCATCCTCAAAGGCATCGACGGCCCCATTACCGACCTGCAACGCCAGGACCTGACCGCCATTTACAACGCCGGTCAGCACCTCCTGGGGTTGATCAACGACATCCTGGACATCTCCAAGATCGAAGCCGGGAAGATGCAACTCAACTTCCAGGAAGTCGCCATGGCCGACATCGTCCAAGGGGTCATGTCCACTGCCGTGGGACTGGTCAAGGACAAACCCATCCAACTCATCCAGGAAGTGGAGCCGGACCTTCCCACCGTGCGCGCCGACCCCACCCGCGTGCGCCAGGTGCTGCTCAACCTGGTCTCCAACGCGGCCAAGTTCACCGAAGAGGGGCACATCCGGGTCTTTGTGCGCCGTCAGGTGGATCCGGACAGCGGTCTGGAAGAAATCCTGGTGGGCGTCGAGGATACCGGCCCCGGCATCGCCCCGGAAGACATGCAGAAACTCTTCAAGCCCTTCTCCCAGGTGGACGACTCCCTCACCCGGGCCGTGGGCGGCACAGGCCTGGGCCTCTACATCTCCCACAGTCTGGTGGAACTGCACGGGGGGCGCATCTGGGTGGAAAGCGAGATGGGCAAAGGCTCCACCTTCTACTTCACCATCCCCATCATCCGTCCCCAGGATGAGGCCACCGAGGCCGAACGCATCGCACTGGCCGTGGCCCAGCCGGAGGCCATCCACCACCTGCAACGGCACCTCACGCCCGTGGGCTACCGCATCGTGCCCTCGGTCGATCCCCGTCAGAGCGTGGCCCGCGCCCGCGAGGTCAACCCCATCGCCCTGCTGCTGGACCCCGCCGCCATCGGCCCCGACGGATGGGACATCGTGCTGGCCTTCAGCCAGGACCCGGAGGTGAAAGCCCTGCCCTTCCTGCTCTTCACCCTGACCGACGAAGCCCATGGGTACACTTTGGGACCTACGGTCTTCCTCACCAAGCCCATCTACCGCGACGACCTTTACCGCGCCCTGGAACGCCTCCTCCCCGAACCCGCTCAACGCCGGGCGCTGGTGGTCAGCCCCGAAAACGAAGAACAGGACTTGCTGGTCAAATTGCTGGAAACGGCCGGGTGGGAGGTCCGGGCCCACGCCTCCGGTGAAGAGGCCCTGGCCGGCCTGGAGACAGCCTCCCCCGAGATGGTCGTGTTGGATCTGGCCGCCGGCGCGATGCAGGATCGACTGGACTTCCTCAAAGCGCTCCGCAGCCAGGAGGCCTATCGCAACCTCCCGCTGGTGACTTACCTGCCCGACGAGATGAGCCTCCACGAAAAAGAACAACTCCAACGCACACTGCAAAACCTGGCCCGCGAGCACGCCCGGCCCATCGAAACCTTGATGACCACCCTGGAGAGTCACCTGAAACGCTGGGCGGCCAGAACCAGTCCATCGGTCTGACCGACCTCCCCGCGCCCCGCCCGCGCATGTGAGGCCGGGGCGCTTTTCATGCCGCTCGAACCACCCTTGTCGATAAGGAGAACTCCATCCATGTCACTGCACATTATGGCCCGTTGTCTGGACTGCGGCGATATCAGCCCCTACAGCCCCCTCAACCCCGCCTGCCCTCGCTGTGGCAGCGAATGGCGGGAAGCCCAATACGACTACAAGGCCGTGGCCCAAATCTGGCCTCAGGTCCTCCGCTCACGTCCTTTCAATTTGTGGCGCTATGCCGAATTGCTTCCTGTGAGCAGCGCCACCCCCGAAATCTCCATGGGCGAAGGGGGTACCCCCCTCTTGAGCGCCCCGAACTTGAGCATGATGCTGGGCCTGCCTCACTTGTACATCAAGGACGAGCGCCAGGGGCCCACCTCCTCGTTCAAGGACCGCCAGGCCGCCGTGACCATCGCCGCCCTCAAAGAGAGCGGCCTGACCGAAATGGTGGTCGCCTCCACGGGTAATGTGGCCATCGCTTACGCGGCCTACGCCGCCCGTGCCGGTATCAAACTCTGGGCTTTCCTCTCCAGTACCGTGCCGGCAGAAAAGATGCGCGAAGTGGCCATTTACGGGGCGCAGGTGGTCAAAGTGACCGGCTCCTACGACCGTACCAAACAGGTAGCCGCTGAGTTCGCCCGCCTGCGGGGCCTCTATCTGGACAAAGGCTCGCGCTCCATCCCCACCGTGGAGTCCATGAAAACCTTAGCCTTTGAAATGGTGGAACAAATCACCGCCCGGTACGGTCCTCCGGAGGATGGCCGCGCCCCCTGGCGCGCCCCCCACTGGTATGTCCAGGCCGTCTCCGGGGGGCTGGGGCCGCTGGGCATGTACAAAGCCTTTCAGGAACTCCATCGCATGGGGCTGGTAGATCACATCCCCAAGATGGCTCTAATCCAAAGCGAAGGCTGCGCCCCCATGGCGCAGGCATGGCGCCAGGGCAAGGAGGTCGCCGAGCCAACGCTTGTGCCTCAAACCAACATTGTCACCTTAGCCACCGGGGACCCCGGCCGCACCTACACCCTGCTGTTCCACGCCCTGCGGGAACACGGCGGGGTCATCGAGGCGGTGAGCGACGAAGAGGCCTTTCGCGCCATGCACAACCTGGCCAAAATGGAAGGCCTCTCGGTGGAGCCGGCCGCCGGGGTGGCCTTTGCCGGGCTGACAAAATTGGTGCGGCAGGAGATCATCTGCCCCGAGGAGATCGTAGTGGTCAATGCCACCGGACATACCCTGCCCGTGGAGTCTCACATCCTGGGCGAACGCTGGGCCAAGCATGTGGTGTTGCGCCCCGAAAAAACGCCTTCTGCAGCCCCGCCGCCCACCGAGGGCCTGCTGGCCGCCCTCAGCCACCTTTCCGACCGCCACTACCCCAAAGTGCTGGTGGTGGACGATCATCCACCAGCCCGCCTGCTGCTCCGGCGGGTGCTCCAGGGGCTGGGCGAATACGAAGTGATCGAGGCGGCCAACGGCTTCGAAGGCCTGGAAAAAGCCCTCACCGAGCGCCCTGACCTTCTCATTCTCGACCTGATGATGCCCGAGATGGATGGCTTCGCCGTCCTGGAGGCGCTGAAGAACAACCCCAACACAGCAGGCATCCCCGTCATCGTGGTCACGGCCAAAGCGCTTACCCCTGAAGAACAGCAACGCTTACGCGGGCAGATCGAGCGCCTGATGCAAAAAGGGGAATTCCTCAGCGACGAGTTTATGGAGGAAATCCGCGCCCTGTTAGGATAGGGATGGTCAACGATGCGCAAAACCATGGCCGGGAGCGCCGCCGCGCTGAGTTCCGCCGTCTTTCTGGGGCTGGCGCCCGTGTTTGGCAAGCAAGCCATCCAGGCTGGGGCTCCGCCGTTGGGCGTGGTCGCCTGGCGCACGCTGATCGCCACCCTACTCCTCCTGGCCCTGATCTTCTGGCGCCACCGCAACCTGCTGGCCATCTATCCTTTAGGCCTGGCCGGATGTTTGCTGGCGGGGTTCCTCAACGGCGTAGGCTCCCTGTTCTATTACGGCGCCCTGGGGCGCATTGACGCCTCCTTAGGACAACTGCTGTACTCCCTGTACCCCATCTTTGTCGCCTTGCTCTCCTGGCTGGATCACACGCCCCCCACGCCTCTGACCTGGTTGCGCATCGTCCTGGCGATTCCCGCGGTGTATCTGCTCACCCGCACCGGAAGCGCCCATCCCGACTGGCTGGGCATCGGTATGATGCTGGTGGCCGCAGCCCTCTACGCCTTCCATATCCCCATCAACCAGCGGGTACTTTACGATATTCCCGCGCCCACAGTCACCCTCTACACGCTGAGCGCCATGAGCGCGGTGGTGGTTTCGGCCTATCTTATCGCCGGAGCGCCCCCTGTGCCTCTTACCCCCGCCGTGGCCCGCGGCGTGCTGGGGCTAGCGCTGGTGACTTCCCTCTCCCGGCTCACCCTGTTCATGGGCGTCAAGCGCATCGGCAGCGTGCAGACCGCGCTGTTGGGACTTTTCGAAATCCTGGTCACCGTGGGGCTAGCCCACTGGTGGCTGGACGAACGCCTCAGCACCTGGCAATGGGTCGGCGCCGGGCTACTAATGCTCAGCCTGTTGCTCAAGGGCCTGGACCGCGCTTCCGCACCTCGCCGCCCCCGAGGGGGCTGGCTCGCCTGGATTCGCCCGCCGGGCGTTCCCCCCGATCTATGGTGATTCAGGCGTCTCATCCGCCTCTCCCCTCGCCTGCTCCTCCCCCATTACCATCTCCCAATCCAGCATATACCCCACCCCGCGCACATTGACGATCCATTGCCGGCCCTTAGGCAGGTCGGCCAGTTTGCGACGCAGGCGACTGACGATGGGCCGCATGATTTCCGGCGCCTCCCACTCGTTCACCTGATAGCCGTGCACCGCATCCACCAACGCCTGATGCGACATCACCTCCCCACGATGCATCAACAACACCTGCAACAAACGCGACTCCGAGGGGGCAAGGTGAATGTCCCGCCCTTGGTAGCGCAGCCGCCGACGCCCTAAATCCAGGACGACGCCGTTGGGCAATTCCACCACGGTAGGCACGAAATCCGACTTGCCTTTGCCCTGCCCCATCTCTTCGATTTGCAGCATCTGGGTCAACATGCGCTCCAACTGCTCGTAGAGGGCCCGTTGGCGGCGTTCCCTGCGCACCCGAACCACGCCCCGCGCCACGCTTTCCAACAACGCTTCGGGAGAGATGGGCTTGAGCAGATAATCGTAAGCCCGTTGCCGCAGGGCTTCGATGGCCGATTCCATCGAGCCATGTCCGGTCAACACAATGACCCCCACATCGACGCCCATGGTGCTCAACTGGCGCAGCACCTCGGTACCGCTCAGGCCCGGCATCCGTAGGTCCAGAATCATGAGGTCAAACTTCTCCTCCGCCAGGATGTGCAGCGCTTCCTGGCCGTCCTGAGCCGTGCGCACCTCATACCCCTCCAGGCGAAGCAAATCGCGCAAAGTGCGCCGCATCGCCGGCTCGTCGTCCACCACCAACAAGCGCCCTTTCATGATCTCGTCTCCTCCCAAAACCCATCGTCTGCGGTCAAAACAGGTAATACGATGCGGAAACACGCGCCATCCTGATCCTCCGTGGCGCAATAGGTCAGCGTGCCGGCATGAGCGGTCACGATACCATAACTCACTGCCAACCCCAACCCGGTGCCGTTGGCCTTGGTGCTCACAAAGGGCTCGAACAAACGTTCCCGCACTTCGGCGGGCACGCCGGGCCCCGTATCCCGGATTTCCAAAACCACTTTTCCTTCTTCTGTCCAGCCCCGCACAGTCAACACCCCGCCTCCGGGCATGGCCTCCAGCGCATTGATAACCAGATTGAGCACCACCTGCTGCAACTGGCCAGCGTTCCCCAAAACCAGGGGCAAACCCTCGGGTACCTGACGCCGGACCAGCACCCTTTGCCGACGGCACTGTCCTTCCACCAGCTCCAGGACCCGATCCACCACCTGCGAAAGGGCCACCGGGCGGCGCTCCACCTCTTCGGGGCGGTAGTAGGCCAGCATCCGGCGCACCGTCTCCCGCAACCGGTGCAGTTCTTTCTCGGCCAGGTTCAGGTATTCCTCCCGTTGCTCCTGGGGCAGGCCCGACCGCCGCGCCAGATGCAGACTGGTCAGCACGGCCTGCAAGGGGTTGTTGACCTCGTGGGCGATGACGGCCATCAGCCGCCCCATGGTGGCCAATTTGGCCGCCTGGATCAACCGCTGGCGCGAGGCCTTCAGGTCGGCCAACGCCTGGCGCAGCGCTTCGTACAGGCGGGCATTGCGCAACGCCACCGCCACCGGGAGGGCCAGCATCTGCAAAAAGCGCATATCCTCCTCGGTGAACACTCCCTCGCGGTCCTCGTACGCCGTCAGAACCCCCAAAATCTCGCCCTGATACTGCAAAGGCACGCTAAGCACCGAGCGGAAGGGGGCCTCAAAGGCGGCCTCTTTCCGGTGCTCCCAGCGGTTGAAATCGGCCACCCGAATCGCCTCTCCTGTGGCAGCCGTCCAGCCCGCCACCCCTTCCCCCAAAGGAAAGGTAATTCCGGTGTAATCCCGCCACGGTGAAGCCGAAGCCACGATCCGCACCATGCCTGCTTCGCGCTCCACCAGCCCGATTTCCGCCCCGCGCACCCCCAAAATCTGCTTCACTCGCTGCACGGTGTGCTGCAGCACCGTTTGCATATCCAGGTTCGCGGTGATGTCCAGCGTGGTCTCCCACATCACCTGCCAGCGGGCCAAGAGGCCGCTATGGGCGTCGCCCCCGGCGAGGGGCGGTGCCGCTTCGGGGGCGGCCTCCCACAGACGCGCCAGCCAACGCCACACTCGGGTCTCCATCGCGGGCGGGCCGCTGACCAAAAACGCCTCCCGACGCGAGGTCACTGGCACCAACACCACCTGGCCGTCTCCTAAGGGGGCACCCTCCCCATGCCACCACCGCAAACGGCCCAGACGCACTCCCTCGCCTACCCAACGCGACGCTTCGTCCTGGGTCAGCCATGCGCTCAACGCCCGCCGCTGGCGCGGGGCCAACCCCACCGTCTGGCGTACCGCCCATCGTCCCTCTTGTTGAGCCATCCACGCGGCCCATGAGGCCCCACTCAGACGGCAGGCCTCCCGAAACACCTCGCGACGCCAGCGCGCTCCACCGCTCATAATTCCATTATACCCTTTCTGCCGTTCCTGTTGCCCCGTGCTATAATTTTTGCCATGGAAACCTACCTTATCTACCGCCTGCCTTCCCTCTTCCGCCGCATTGCCCTGCTCCTGGAACTCCAGGGCGAAGACGGCTTCAAAATCAACGCCTACCGCCGCGCGGCCGAGCGCCTGGCCAACACCGAGCCCGAGACCATCCGCTACCTCTGGGAACAGGGCCGCCTGACCGATCTCCCCGACATCGGCATGGCCATTGCCAAAAAGATCGACGAATTCCTGCGCACCGGCCATCTGGACTTTCTCGCCCGCCTGGAAGAGGAAGTCCCTCCGGGGCTGGTGGACCTGACCCGTTTGCCGGGGCTGGGTCCCAAGCGGGTGCGTCGCCTGTGGCTGGAACTGAGGGTCACTGATCTGAACTCCCTGGAACGGGCCGCCGCCCAGGGACAGGTGCAAACTCTCAAGGGCTTCAGCGCCCGCACCGAGGCCAGGATCCTCCAGGCGGTGCAAACCTGGCGGGAGCACGAAGACCGCCTGCTCCTGGGCGAAGCCCTTCCCGCCGCCGAGGCCCTTCTGCACCGCCTTCGGGATCACCTGGCCGTGGTGCGCGCCGAATGGAGCGGCAGCCTGCGCCGTGGCGTTGAAACGGTGGGCGACCTCGACCTCCTCGTTGCCACCCCCAACCCCCAAGCCGTGCGCCGCCTGCTGGAAGACCTGCCCACCTGGGAAACCTTCACCCACAGCAGCGAAGAAGTGCGGGCGCGCTGGCAGGGCCTGCCGGTGCACCTGCGCTTTTGTGCCCCCGAAGCCTTTGCCGCCCAGTGGCTCTACGCTACCGGCAGCGCCGGCCACCGCCAGGGCCTGGCCCAATACGGGGCCGAACGCGGCCTCACCCTCACACCCCAGGGCTGGCGCGACGCCCAGGGCAAAACCCTGCCTGCCGACACCGAGGCCGACCTCTACGCCCGCGTCGGCCTCCCCTTCATCCCTCCCGAACTGCGCCAGGGCCGGGGCGAAATCGAGGCCGCCGCCCAGGGCCGCCTGCCCACGCTATTGCGCAGCGAAGACCTCCTCGCCGACCTCCACAGCCACAGCACCTGGAGCGATGGCCGCTTTTCCATCCGCGAGATGGCCTTAGCCGCCCTCGAGCGCGGCCTGCGCGTGCTGGCCA
Source organism: Anaerolineae bacterium (assembly GCA_011176535.1). NCBI lineage: Bacteria > Bacillati > Chloroflexota > Anaerolineae > Anaerolineae bacterium. Next base: position 11,549 of record DUEP01000109.1, read on the forward strand.
TTACCGACCACTCGCAAAGCCTCAGCGTGGCCGGGGGCCTCACGCCCGAGGACCTGCGCCGCCAGCGCGAGGAAATCGCCCAGGTTCAGGCCGAACTGGGCGACCGCATCCTCTTGCTGCAGGGCGCCGAGGTGGAAATCGCCCCCGACGGAGCCCTGGACTACCCCGACGAGGTGCTGGCCGAACTGGACATTGTCATCGCCTCCCTGCACACCCACTTGCGTCAGACCGCCAAGAAAATCACCCAACGCCTGCTGGCCGCCATCGCCAACCCCCATGTGGACATCATCGGCCACCCCACAGGCCGCCTGCTCCCCCACCGCCCCCCGGCCGACCTGGATATGGAGCGCATCTTCGCCGCGGCCGCCGCCCATGGCGTGGCCCTGGAGATCAACGCCAACCCCCACCGCCTGGACCTCAAAGCCGAACACATCCGCCGCGCTTTAGCCCACGGCGTGCTGCTGAGCCTGAACACCGACGCCCATCGTCCCGCCGACTTCGCCTACCGACGCTACGGCGTGCTCACCGCCCGCCGGGGCTGGGCCACCGCCGGGGCCATCCTCAACACCTGGCCGCCCGAACGCCTGCTGGCCTGGCTGCGCACCCCCAAACCCCAACGCGCCCAACCCTCTGGCAAATCTGAGTGACTGGTAAAAAAACGGGTTGACAGGTCCAACAAAAGTTCTACAATCTGCTCAGACAAAAAGACCAGTTGACGTGTCTCATGCGATACGCTGTGGCCAAAGCCAAAAAATCCTTTTCCCGTCTGTTGCGCAAGGCCCAAACCCAACCCGTCGTCATCACCCGGCATAGGAAACCCGAAGCCGTGATGATGAGTTAACCGAATACAACCGCCTACGCCGTCTTCAGGCCTACGAACAACTGCCGGCCCTGAACGAACGGCTGCGGGGTCAAGGGCCGCTCGTGGACGATCTGCTCCGGGCCTCTCGCGCTGACCTGGATCAACGGCGATGAAAATCATCGACGCCGGTGTCTTGCCACAGGCTTTCTTTCCCGATGAAGAAGACCACCCGACCGTCCTGGCGCTCCTCCGCGCTCACGCCTTGGGGGAGGAAGAACTGCACGCCCCCACCCTGCTGGCTTACAAAATCATCAGCGCCCTTGTGCAAGGCGTGCACGGGAACGTATCCACCCGAACACCGCGTTGGAAATCCTGACCACCTTTGAAGGGCTGGGGATCGTTCTGCACGCCGTTCCCCTATCTCGCACCCTGAAACTTGCCCGGCGCTTCGGACGGTCGGCCTACGATGCCGCCTATCTGGCGCTGGCCGAGGCGATGGGCGCGCCTTTTATCACCGCCCACCAGCGTCTGTTCCATGCCATGCAGGCCACTTTGCCGTGGGTTCATTTGCTGGGGGAATGAACCGCACCTCTCCCCTCCACCGACACGCCTCCACGAAGAACTCGTTGAGGATTTTCGCCAAACATCGTTTATAATTTACCTTCTGACGGCAACCCTCCCAGGAGGTTTGGTTTCCTGATGCTCACCCCACGCGATATCGAAGCCCGGCTGGCGCGCATCCTGCCCAAAGTGCGCAAACCGGCCCGCTACACCGGCGGCGAATACAACCAGGTGGTCAAGGACTGGGCCACAACCCCGCTTAAGATGGCCCTGGTGTTCCCCGACATCTACGAAATCGGCATGTCCAACCTGGGGCTGGCCATCCTGTACGACCTCATCAACCGCCGCGAAGATGCTTTGGCCGAGCGGGCCTACGCCCCCTGGACCGACATGGAAGCCGAGATGCGCGCCGCCGGCATCCCCCTCTACAGCCTGGAGACCAGGCACCCGCTGCGCGCCTTCAACATCGTGGGCTTCTCCCTGCCCATGGAGACCCTCTACACCAACCTGCTCAACCTGCTCGACCTGAGCGGCATCCCGCTGCGCAGCGAGGACCGCGGGCCCGACGATCCCCTCATCATCGCCGGGGGGCACGCCACCTTCAACCCTGAGCCCATCGCCCCCTTCGTGGACGCCTTCGTCATCGGAGAGGGAGAAGAGGTCATCCACGAGATCCTCGACGCCTACCGGGAATGGAAGCAAGCCGGCACCACGCGCGAAGACCTGCTCCACCGCCTCAGCCGGCTGTGGGGCGTCTATGTGCCCTCGTTCTACCGCGCTCACTACGACACCGACGGCATCTTCGCCCACATCGAGCCCCTCGTCGAAAGCGCCCCCCTACCCATCGTCAAGCGCATTGTGGCCCAACTCCCCCCGCCGCCCACCCGCTTAGTGGTGCCTTACATTGACACCGTCCACGACCGCTTCCCCGTGGAAATCACGCGGGGATGCACCCGGGGGTGCCGCTACTGCCAGGCGGGCATGGTGGTGCGCCCTGTGCGCGAGCGCAGCGTGGCCGAGATTGTCCAGGCCATCGAGGAAGGTTTACGCCACACGGGCTTCGAGGAAGTGGGCCTGCTTTCCCTCTCCTCCTCGGATTACACCCACATCCTGGAACTGGTTCAGGAAGTCACCCGTCGTTTCGGCAAGGCAGGCATCAGCATTTCGCTGCCCTCCCTGCGCATCGAAACCTTCTCGGTCGACATCATGGAAGCCCTGGCGGTCACCCGCCGCAGCGGGTTCACCCTGGCCCCCGAAGCGGGCAGCGAACGGATGCGCAACATCATCAACAAACCTATTCCCACCGAGCAGTTGCTTCAGGTGGCGCGGGAGATCTACCGGCGAGGCTGGCAGACCATCAAACTGTACTTTATGATCGGCCTGCCCGGCGAGACCGAGGAGGATGTACGGGCCATCGCCGACTTGGCCAGGGCGGTTCTGGCCCAGGGCCGCGAGGTCATGGGCCGACGCGCCCAGGTGCACGCCAGCGTGGGCACTTTTGTCCCCAAACCCCACACCCCCTTCCAGTGGGCCCCCACCGACACCGCCGAAACCATCCGCGCCAAACAGCGCCTGCTGCGTCAGGCCCTCCGCCGGGACCGCAACATTCGCCTGAGCCTGGTGGACCCTGAAGAGACGCTGCTTGAAGCCTGGCTCTCCCGGGGCGACCGCCGCCTGGCCGAAGTGGTGTACCGCGCCTGGCAAAAGGGCGCTAAATTCGACGCCTGGAACGAGGGGCGGCGTCTCGACCTCTGGCTGGCGGCCTTCGCCGAGAGCGGCCTGGACCCCGACTTCTACGCCCATCGTCGCCGACTCATCGACGAGCCCTTCCCCTGGGACCACATCAGCGTGGCGGTGCGCAAGGAATTTCTCGCCCAGGATTACCTGCGCAGCCAACAAGGCGAGACGCGCATCGACTGCCGCCATCGCTGCTACGCCTGCGGCATCCTGCCCACCTTCGCCGACCTACGCTTCGCCCACCCCGGCGAGGTGTGGAAGTGCCCGGAAGTCAAGCGACCGCCCAAGCGCCGGGCGCCCTATCTGCCGCCGCCTCCGGTGCCTCAACCCTACCCCACGACCTCTGACCTGCGATGACCCGACTACGCCTGACCTTCAGCAAAGACGAAGCCATGCGCTTCACCAGCCACCTGGATGTGCAGCGCACCCTGGAACGCACCTTGCGCCGCGCCGGGGTGCCTCTGCAACACACCCAGGGCTACCACCCGCGGCCCAAAATGCACATCGCCGCTGCGCTGCCCTTAGGCTGCACCGGCGAGGCGGAGTTGGCCGAGATATGGCTACGCGAAGAGCGTTCCCCCCACGAAATCCTGGCCGCCCTGCAGCCCGTTTCTCCCCCGGGGATGCACTTCCACCATGCCGAAATCATCCCCCCCGATGCCCCACCACTGCCCAACCTGGTCCGCGCAGCCGAGTACCGCGTCACCTTCCTTGACCCCATCCCGGATCTCGCCGAGCGGGTGCAACACCTGCTCAGCCAGCCCTCCCTGGAACGCATCCGCCGGACCAAAAAAGGACCCAAGCCCTACGACCTGCGCCCTTTGATTCTGGCCTTGGAAGCCCGGCGTGAGCCCCAGGCCCTGGATATGCTGCTGCGAGCCGAGCCCGGCGCCACCGGACGGCCCGACGAAGTCCTTGCCGCCTTAGACATCCCCCTTGAGATCGCCCGGATGCACCGTACACGCCTGGTGCTGGCAGAAGGAGCGTGAGCCTTTCCTCTCGCGGGGGACGAATCATCTGAAACACGGTGGGCCCCTGGGGCAACTCCACCTTTCGCACCACTTCGAAACCGACCCGACGGTAAAACGGCAGATTGCCCGGATGGCCTGTGTCCAGATAAATCGACCACCCTTCCTCATCGCACCGGGCCAGCATGGGGCGCAGCAAAGCCGAGCCGATCCCGCGCCCCTGATGTTCAGGCAGCACCCCGATGAGAAACAACTTCCAGTGCGGATAATGGGGTTGCCGGGTCTCCACAAGACGCCACCACAGCAAACCACGCCAGATACGCTTGCCCAGCAACCTTACGATCTCAAATGGCTGCCTGATTTGCCCACGCCACCCCGGCGCCACCTTTCCCTTCGGGGGAACCCACACGGACGCCCCTTCGCGTTGAGGCGTGGTGAAGACCGTCCCGGCCACCATCAGGGGCCGCAGAAAAACCGCAAATAGGGCTTCGAGTTTTTTGAGCCGCCTCCCGGCATCCGGGAACAACCACCGGTACACGGGGTCAGCCTCAAACGCCAGCGCCAACCTTCGTGCCAGGGTTTCCAGCGCCTCCAGAGGGGCTGAGACGACCGCCACCTGCCCACGAACAATCCCTTCCATTTCCTTTCTTCCAAACCGCCTTATGCTCTTCGTCGCCTGCCCCGCGGAGAGGGCCAGGCGGCCGACAGAGCGGCCACCCAGACCACGCTATCCCCGGTCTTGAGGTCCACCACCCGCACCCCGCGCACCGAAGCGCGGGTGCGCACCGGGGCCTCGTCCAGCCGCACCGATTTGGGCGCGGCTTTGTGCAGGTGCAGCACCACCTTCTGCGTGCCCTTGCCTGTGGCGCACCCGGCCAGGATGGCCCCCTTGGGCAACTTCCAGGCCACCACCCCCTGGCCGTAACGCCGCTGCAGGGGGAACTCGTCAAAAGGCACCCGCTTGGCGTACCCCCGGCTGTCCACCAGGAACAACTCGCGCTTGGGGTGCACCACCACCGCACCCACCACCACATCGTCGCCCTTGAGTTTGATGCCGTTGACGCCTGCGGCCACCAGGCCCATCGGGCGCACATCTGTCTCGGCAAAGCGAATAGCCATGCCCCGCGCCGTGACCAACACCACTTCATCCTCGCCCCGGGTCAACAACACCTGCAGCAAAGCGTCCCCCGGGTTCACCTTGACCAGGGTAAACGGCTGGGTTGCAGGCCCGGGCAACAGGGTCAGATCGCTCTTTTTCACCATGCCCTGGCGGGTCACCGTGAGCACATACCCTCCCCCCTCTTCCAGGCCCCCGTTGGGAGGCACAGCGAACAGGGCCACCACCTCCTGCCCCGCCGGGAGTGGGGTCACCCGAGACACCGACGCCCCCCCGGCCAGCTTGTCCGCCTCGGGCAGCGTGTGCACCGGCACGGCGACGGCCTGCCCGTTCTCAGCCACCAGGTAAAGGGTATCGCGGGTGCTGGCCCTGGCCCACAACCAGGGGGCGGCACGACCGCTGAGGCGCGGCGTCTTGCCCACCGGCATCCGGGCCAGGTTACCCTCGGCGTCCAGGCCCACCCACACCTCCTCGGCCGGGATCAGATCCTCGGCCGTGAGGGCCTGGGCCGCCTGTCCGGCTTTCAGGTGCACGATTTGCGTCCGTCGGGGATCGCCGTAACGCCCTTTGAGGGCAGTCAACTCCTCGGCCACGGCCTGGCGCATCTTCTTGGGGGAGCGCAACAGGGCCTCCAGGGAGCGGATATGCTTTTTGGTCTCCCTGTACTCTTCCTGCAACTTCCTGCGCTCCAACGCAGCCAGACGCCGCAAAGGCATGTCCAGAATGGCCTGGGCCTGCTCGGCGCTCAACTTGAACTTCCGCCGCAGGTTCTGGTGGGCCGTCTCCACCGTGCGCGAGCGGCGGATGGTGGCGATGACCTCATCCAGGTTGTCCAGGGCGATGAGCAGCCCTTCGAGGATGTGGGCCCGCTTGCGCAAACGGCGCAAATCGTGCTCGCTGCGGCGACGGACGACTTCCAGCCGATGTTCCAGGTACACCCGCAACGCCTGTTTGAGCGAAAGCAGGCGCGGCTCGCCACCCACCAGGGCCAGCATGATCACCCCAAAGGTGTTTTGTAGTGGCGTGTGCTTGTATAGTCTGGTCAGCACCTCATCAGGGTCCGCCCCTTTGGCCAACTCAACGACCACCCGCAGGCCCTGGCGGTCCGATTCGTCCCGCAGATCAGCGATGCCCTCGATTTTGTTCTCGCGGGCTAAGTGTGCGATGCGCTCCAACAGAGTCGTCTTGTTCACCGCGTAGGGCAACTCAGTGATGACCAGCCGCTGGCGGCCTCTTCCGGCCGCTTCCAGGTGCACCCGGGCGCGAACGGTCAACTTGCCCCGCCCCGTGCTGTAGGCGCGCAACAACTCATCCCGCCCCTCTTCGACGATGACCATCCCCCCTGTGGGGAAATCGGGCCCTTTGACAAAGCGGGTCAGGTCCTCCACGGTGATGCTATCCAGTTTGCGCCAGTTGTCCAGCATGTACACCAGGGCGTCCACGATTTCGTTGAGATTGTGGGGCGGGATGTTCGTGGCCATGCCCACAGCAATGCCCGCTGCGCCATTGAGCAACAGGTTGGGCAGAGCGGCGGGCAGCACGGTGGGCTCGGTCAACGAACCGTCGAAGTTCTCGGCAAAGTCCACCGTGTCCTTCGGGATGTCGGCCAGCATTTCCATGGCCGTCTGGGCCAGCCGGGCCTCGGTGTAGCGCATGGCCGCGGGCGGATCGCCGTCCACCGAGCCAAAGTTGCCCTGCCCCTCCACCAGGGGGTAGCGCATCACGAAAGGCTGGGCCATGCGCACCATGGCGTCGTAAACCGCCTGATCCCCGTGGGGGTGATACTTCCCCAGCACCTCGCCCACAATGCGGGCCGATTTCTTGAAGGCCGCGTTGGGCCGGAGCCCCATGTCGTACATAGCGTACAAAATGCGACGCTGCACGGGCTTGAGGCCGTCGCGGGCGTCGGGCAGGGCCCGGGCCACAATCACGCTCATGGCATACGAGAGGTACGCCTGGCGCATCTGCTCGGTGATGTCCACCGATCGAACCAGACCGACTTCCATGTGCACTCCTTTGCCTCAGGATAACATCCCTATCATACGGGATAACCCCCATCCCGTCAACGGCGCCTGTGCCAACCGCCCCCTACGGACCGCCCGCTCCTCTTTGCCTATCCCTCCTCCCAACAGGACCTCATAGCAGCCATTAAACCACCCGGCGGGGCCTGAGCCCCGCCAGGGAAAGTGCTGAACCTCACAAGCGGATCAATCCGTGGCGGTCAGCGAGGGAGCCTCTTCGGCCGCGGCTTCTTCGTCGCCCGGCGCGCCGGCTTCTTCCCCCGATTCCTCGTCCACCTCATCATCCTTCAGCACGAACTCAAAGCGCTTAGGGTCGAAGCCCGTCCCCGCCGGGATGAGTTTGCCGATGATCACATTCTCCTTCAAGCCGATCAGCCGATCTTCGGCGCCGGCGATGGCCGCCGAGGCCAGCACCCGCAAGGTGTGCTGGAAGGAGGCCGCCGAGAGGAAGGAATCGGTGCTCAAAGCCGCCTTGGTGATACCCAGCAACACCTCTTTGTAGCGGGCCGGGCGCTTGCCCTGGGCGCGCAACTTCTCGTTCAGCCGGCGAATCTTGATGCGGTTGACCATATCGCCGGGCAGGTAGCCGCTATCCCCAGGATGGGTGATTTGCACCCGGGAAAGCATCTGGCGGATGATAATCTCGAAGTGCTTGTCGTGGATATCCTGACCCTGCTGGCGGTACACGCCCTGCACTTCGGAAAGCAGATAGAGTTCCACAGCTCGCCGCCCCCGAATGCGCAGAATCTTGTGGGGATTGAGGGAGCCACGGGTCAGGGGCTGGCCAGGCTCTACGATATCACCGTTCTTCACCGTCAACTGCGCGCCCGAAGGAATCTCATACTCGGCCTCTTCCCTGACCTCATAAGCCAGAATGATTTGATTGCCTTCGATGCGCACACGCCCGTTATGTTGGGCCTTGATTTCCAGGCCCTCTTCGTTGACGGCCAGCACATCGCCCTCTTTCACGCCCGTGCCGTCCTCCACGGCGGGCTTCCAGCCTTCATCCAGAAGGTAAGGCACCTCTTCCATGCGACTGCTGACCACCCGGACGACGCGCATATCGGCATAGCGCTCGGACTGCAGCACCTGCACCTGACCGCCGATTTCGGCCACCACCGCTTCACCTTTGGGCTGCTTGCGAGCCTCCAGCAATTCCTCCACGCGGGGCAAACCGCTGGTGATGTCCGCTTCGCCGGCCACACCGCCGGTGTGGAAGGTGCGCAGGGTCAACTGGGTACCAGGCTCACCAATGGACTGCGCGGCGATAATCCCCACCGCCGTGCCGACCTCCACCATCTTGCCCCGGCCCAAATCCATGCCGTAGCACTGGGCGCACACGCCGTGAGGCAGTTCGCAGGTGAGGGGCGAGCGCACTTTGACGCTCTCGATCTTCGAGGCCATGATGCGGCGCACATGTCGGCGCTCGATGAGTTCGCCTTTTTCGACGATAACCTCGCCTGTTTCCGGGTCCACCACGCGTTCGGCAGCGATCCGCCCCCAGATGCGCTGGCCCATGGTCTGGCCGCCCACATTGTCATCGCGATGGATCTCCAGATAATCGTCAGTGCCGCAATCCTCAGCGATGACGATCACATCCTGCACCACATCCACCAGACGGCGGGTCAGATAACCGGCGTCGGCGGTGCGCAGCGCCGTGTCGGCCAACCCCTTGCGCGAACCGTGCGTGGAGATGAAGTATTCCAGGGTGCTCAAGCCCTCGCGGAAGTTGGAGCGGATAGGGAGCGGAATAATGCGCCCCGAAGGGTCGGCCATCATTCCGCGCATCCCGGCCAACTGGGAGATGGTGCCATAGCCGCCTTTAGTGGCGCCCGAGATGGCCATCACGGCCAGGTCGTTGACCGGGTCCAGGTGCTTCTTGACGGCTTCGCGCACCTCCTCCGTGGCACGTTGCCAGATCTCGATCACGCGGTTGTTCTTTTCTTGCTCGGTGAGCAGCCCCCGATTGAAGGCCCGTTCCATCTTGTCCACTTCTTCGTAGGCCTTCTGCAAGATGGCCTCTTTCTCCGGCGGCACCTCAATATCGCCCACGGCCATGGTCACGCCAGAAACCGTGGCATACTTGAAGCCCAGGTCTTTGACCTTGTCGGCCACATCCACGGTGGCCTCCTCGCCGCCCAACTCGTAAACCAGCGCCATCACTTCTTTCACCCCACCCTTGTCCAGGGTGCGGTTGATGAAACGCACGAAGTCGGGCAGGATGCGGTTGAACAGCGTCCGGCCCACCGTGGTCTCAATGATGCGCTCCTCGGCCTCGTCCAGGTGATTCCCTTCATCGTCGTACCAGGTGACGGTGCGCAGGCGAATCTTGGCGTGGATGTCCACCACCTTCAGGGCGTAGGCCATCTCCACCTCATCCAGGTCGCTGAAGACCATGCCGTCACCCTTGTGGGGCCGCGAGTCTCCCATGGTGAGGTAGTACACCCCCAGCACCATGTCTTTAGAGGGGCTGATAATGGGCTCGCCGTCGGCCGGCTTGAGCAGGTTCCTGGACGAAAGCATCAACTCCCGCGCTTCCTGCACCGCCTTCTCGGAGAGGGGCACATGGACGGCCATCTGATCGCCGTCGAAGTCGGCGTTGAAAGCCGTACAGACCAGGGGGTGCAACTGAATGGCCAGCCCCTCGACCAGCACCGGTTCAAAGGCCTGAATACCCAGACGGTGCAGCGTCGGCGCGCGGTTGAGCAGCACTGGGCGCTCTTTGATGACCTCTTCCAGGACCTCCCAGACCTCCGGACGATTGCGCTCGATGAAACGCTTGGCCCCTTTGACATTGTTCACATAGTTGTACTGCACCAAGCGGGCGATGACGAAGGGGCGATAGAGTTCCAAAGCCATGGTCTTGGGCAGGCCGCACTGGTGCAACTTCAACTGGGGCCCGACCACGATCACCGAACGCCCGGAATAGTCCACGCGCTTGCCCAACAGGTTGCGGCGGAAGCGACCCTTCTTGCCCTTGAGCATGTCGCTGAGGGATTTGAGTTCTCGGCGGCCACGGCGCGAAAGGGCCTTGCCGCGCTGGGAGTTGTCGATGAGCGAATCCACCGCCTCCTGCAACATGCGTTTTTCGTTGCGCACGATGACATCCGGCGCGCCCAGTTCTAGCAGGCGCTTGAGGCGGTTGTTGCGGTTGATCACCCGGCGATAGAGATCGTTCAGATCGCTGGTCGCAAAGCGCCCGCCGTCCAACTGCACCATGGGCCGCAAGTCCGGGGGAATCACCGGTAGCACGGTGAGGATCATCCACTCGGGGCGGTTGCCCGAACGGCGGAAGGCCTCCACCACCTTGAGGCGCTTGATGGCCTTCTTGCGCTTTTGCTTGCTCTTCGTGGTGCGCACCTCATGCCACAGTTCCTCGGCCAATTTGTCCAGGTCCAGGCGGCGCAGGATGCTCAAGAAGGCCTCGGCCCCCATATCGGCGCGGAAGACACGGCCCCAACGCGCCTTGAGGTCCCGATAGCGGGCCTCGCTCATAAAGGTCAACGGCCGCAGGTCGAGCAATTCGTCGCGCAGTTTGGCCTTTTCGCTGCGCTGCTTGGCCTCCTGCTCCTCCAGTTCGGCGCGCAGGCGCTCCATCGCTTCCTCGGCCCTGGCCTTGACCTCCTGGATGGCGACCTCGATGCCATCCAGTTCGGCCTGCTTGGCTTCCTTGAGTTCCGCCTCGATTTGAGTCAGAGCATCCTTGACCACCTGCTGCACGCGGGCGATGTGTTCCGAACCGATGACCTCGCCCGCCTGGGCGATGACGATCTCCGTGCTCCCAAAGAGGACGGCCTTGCGCACCTGCTTCCCCATGCGCTCCCGCAGGTCGCTTTCCAAACGCTGCCCTTCTTTCACGATAGGCTCCAGGCGCGAGGCCACCTCTTCGTTGTATCGCGTCTCGATTTGTTTGCGCTGCGCTTCGAGTTCCTTCAGGCGCTTGTCGCGGGAGGCCTTGACGCTGGCGATGCGGCTGTTGATTTGCGCGGCCAGGGTACGCTCGTCTTCGCCGATTTCCTCTTCCAACCGCTTAAGCGCGCGCTGGCGGGCCTCCTCATTCACATAGGTGACCACATACTGGGCAAAATAGAGCACCCGCTCCAAATTGCGCCGGGAAATGTCCAGGAGCAAACCCAGGTAGGACGGCACCCGGCGGGTATACCAAATGTGGGCCACGGGTGCCGCCAGGGTGATGTGGCCCATGCGCTCCCGGCGCACCGAGGACTTGGTGACCTGCACGCCGCACTTGTCGCAGGTCATACCCTTATAACGAGGATTTTTGAACTTTCCGCAGGCACATTGATAATCCCGCGTCGGGCCAAAAATCTTTTCGCAGAACAAACCGTCAGGTTCGGGTCGGAGGCGACGATAGTTAATGGTCTCAGGCTTTAGCACCTCACCGTGGGACCAACTGAGGATGGTCTCGGGCGAGGCCAAGTGAATACGCAGGGCAAGTAAATCTTTCGTTTCCACGCAGCGGCCTCCTGAAACGGTAAACTGGGCTTTTGACAAGGTGGACCAGCGCAGAGCCTTTGGCCCCCTAGATGACGGCCCTCGAGAGCGAAACTGGAGCAAGATATCTGTCGCAACGCATCATCGCCGGCCCGCCATCCCACCAATGAAGGGAACATAAACACAGAAAACAAGCGCGTGAGAACCTTCGCTCTCAAGCGCTTGCTCCGCGCTCGTGGCTCGCTATCCTTTTCTGCATGCTGCAGCAATTATAATCGGCCTCTTTAAGCCCGTCAAGGTTTGCCTGCGGAATCCTCTCCGGCAGGCTGGCGCAAAGGCAGGGCGATGAAGAAGGTGCTGCCCTTGCCCAATTGGCTTTCCACCCAAACGCGGCCATGGTGGCGATCGACAATGGATTTCACAATAGCCAGCCCCAGGCCCGACCCCTGCTGGCGCTGCACATCCCTCCGCTTGACCCGGAAGAAACGCTCAAACAAGCGCGGCTGGTCCACCGGCGCGATCCCCACCCCGGTATCTTCAACGGCAAACAGCACGCCGTCCTCGCCCTCCAGCGGACCGACCCGCACCGTCACCCGCCCCTCGGCCGGGGTGTACTTGATGGCATTATCCACTAAATTGCCCAGCGCCCGCTCCAGCAGATCTTCATCCGCCTCGATCAGGGGGGGCGTGCTGGCCGCCACTTCCATGTTCAGTTGAATGTGCTTGGCCCGGGCCTTCGGCTCGCCAGCGGCCACCACCCGTCGCACGACCTCCTCGGGAGACACCTGGCGTAACCGCAGACCTACTCCGGCCTCAATGCGGCCCAGGTCCAGCAAATTGTTCACCAGGTGCGCCATGCTGTCCACCGCCTGCAGGATTTGCCGCAGGTATTGCCGCTGGCGCTCGTTCAGATTGGCGGTCAGGTCCAACATGGTGGCGTAGCCCCGCAGCAGGGTGAGGGGCGAGCGCAGGTCGTGGCTCACCGTAGCCACGAATTCCGACTTGAGGGCGTCCAACTCTTTGTACCGGGTGATGTCGCGCAACAGGGCCACCCGCCCCACCATACGCGCGCCCATGCGCACCTCGCTCACCGAAGCGAAAAACACGCGGCCATCCTCCAGGGCGACCTCGGCCACCCGAGGGCGCTGTGCCCCTTTGGCGACGAGCAATTCCGCCAGGGAAGGCACAGGCAACACTTCGGAGAGGGGCAGCCCCACCTGATCCGGGCGCATTCCCAAGGCCTCCAGCGCTGCCGGATTGCACAAAAGCAGATTGCCCCGCACATCGGTCACCAGGATAGGATCCGGTGAAGAGGCGAGAATCGCTTCTAGGCGCTGCTTGTCCAGTTGCACTTCCAGCAAAAGGCGCACATTGGCCAGAGCCAAACTCAACTGGCTGGCCAGGGTGCGGAGGTAATCCAACAGATGAGGCTCTGGGGTGCGCCCTTCTGGGAGAAGCACATAAAACGCACCAAAAAGGTGCTCCTCATAACGCAGGGCCAGGGCCACCAAACTACCCACAGAGGTCTCCCGTGATAGGGGCCATCCTGGTACCCCTTGTGGCTGTCGCAAGATCACCTGTGTCTTGCTGTGGGTCCATTCCAAAACTAAGCGGTCTATCTTTTCCACGACTTCTGGCGTCGTGCCAACACCATACCCCAACCGTTCTGAACGCCGTTCACCGGCGGGCAAAGCGTCTGGCTGAAGCACCACACGCGCTAAAAGGGGGCGCACCTGCTGCGCCGCCTGTAGCACGGGTTGCACCAGCGTTTCCACCCGATTGGCCCTGGCAGTGCGCTGGCTGACCTCTAAAAGTTGCGCCAACTCGGTCAAGCGTTCTTTCAGTCGGCGGCGCATGGTCTCAAACGCCTGCCGCAACTGGCTGACCTCATCAACTCCTTCCACCGTGAGAGCATGATCCAGGTCGCCGCGGGCGATGCGTTGGGCCTCCCTGGCCAGAGAACGCAGGGATTGGGTCACCACCCGCAGCAGACTATACATCCCCAGCAACGAAAGGCCGTAGAGGGCCAGCGCTACCATGGCCAACGGCCAGGCGATGCGAAAGGCCATTTGACGCACCTGGGTCATCGGCAAAAGCACCACCACCCACCAGGGCCGCCCCAGGGTGCGTTGCGCCATCATCCAAAAACGCTCTCCAGCGGGACTATCCACCACAAGTAACTGGCCTTGAAGGCCCGTCCAAGACTCAGGCTGGAAAGCCACTGGCGAGTGGGCTAAATCCAAAGGATATAGCACTCGCCCTTCCTCGTCCAGGATAATACCCAGGCCACGGTCATCTTGCAAAGAGGCCAATACCTGGGTGATAGGTTCACTAACTGGACTCAGAGCGAGGTCCGCCCGGCCGATGAGCACCAGCCCTTGCTTTTTGAGGGGCATAATGAAACTGACCCAACCGGCCCGTTGCTGCCCCAACGCCGGAGAAGGGATGATTTGCATGGGCACGCCGCTCAAGGCGAACGGCACTGCTGACCATTCATCGGGGCTTAACCGCAACCCCTGCTCGGAGGGGTAAGCCGCCTGAATCCGCCCCTGGGCGTCAACCACAAGCAACCGGTTGAAAAACACCTCCTGGGGGTAGTACGCCGCCTGCAGCGCCTCCTCCAACGACGCGCTCGCCTCCCCGTGTTCCACCTCCTCGGCCAGCGCCTGGAGGTGTTGTTGACCAGCCTCCACAAAGGAAGGGATGCTGGTCGCGGCCAGACGCGTGACGACCAGCAAACGCTCGCGCAACATTTGTCGGGCCACCTGTACCGACACCACCCCACTCACCACCACCAGGGTCAGCCCAATCCCCACCGCCAGGGGGAAGGAAAGCCCCGCAAACCGCGCCGTCAGGCTGCGTTCCATCGGGGAGGGAACCGTGGCTTCTTCCTCCCGCCGACCCCAGGCGCACACAGGCAGCGATGAACAGAGCCAAGCCACGCCGCCCACCAGCAGTAATTCCAGCCCGCGAAAGGCCAACAGCGCGCCATAGCTTCCCGGTGCGATCCAGGTATCGGGATGGCTGAACCCGTACACCAGGGCTTCCCCCAGGAGCAGCGCTGCATAGGTCGCCAGGGCCATCAAGGCGCTCCCCCAGGGGCGGCGCAACACCCGAAAGAAGCGGGTCCGATAAGGCTGAAAGGCCGCCCAGGCCATGGCCCCCGCCAGGGTCACCTCAACCCAGAGGGAAAAAGCGGTATGCGTCCACAGCAAACCGCGCGCCGCGCCGACCAGAAGGGCCAGCACCATGGCCGGAAGAACGCCTAACCAGCCCGCCGCCAGCCCCCAAGAGAGAGAGCCCAAAGGCAGCCAGAGGGCCACACGCCGCTCCACCAGAGGGTTCCAGGGAAGTGCCGCCTGGGTGGGATAGGCTTTCCACCATGCCCCAAGGCCCACCAGGGCTAAGAGCAGCACGGCCAGGAGCGTGTAGCCGCTGCTCCAGGGCCGCCGCCGCCAGCGACGCCACCACACCCCCCCCAAGAGCAACCCCACGCCCCACACGATCCACACCCCCCACTCCCATCCTCCGGTGGGCCAACGCCAGTACCAGGATGCGGGCTGCCACCATGCCATGAGCGTCCCCTTTTTGCTCCAAGAGATGCCCTGATTTTAGCATAACTCGCCCTGCTCCCCGCCCATCAGCCACGGCGAAACAGGCGAAAAACTTGGCGCTTTGATAGTGCCATGGTATAATGCAGCGTCCCTCGCCAGTGTGGCGAGGGCGTGTATTGCGTCGTGAATGTGCTCATCGGAGCACCTCTTCGCTGACGAACTTCAACTGAGGGATGAGACGATGAACTACCAGGAATTGTTGAAAGCCGTAGAAGCTCCCCCGAATCCAAATGTGCCTGACTTGCGCCCTGGGGATGTGATCGCTGTGCATCTGCGCATCAAGGAAGGCAACCGCGAGCGTATTCAGGTGTTCAAAGGCACGGTCATTCGGGTGCGCGGCGGTGGCAACGACGCCACCTTCACCGTCCGCCGCATCGCCAGCCACGGCATCGGCGTGGAGCGCACCTTTCTGTTACGCTCACCCCTGATCGAGAAGGTCGAGGTCTTCCAACACTCCAAGGTGCGCCGCGCGCGGCTGTACTATCTGCGCGGCCTCCGGGGCAAAAAAGCCCGCCTCAAGAGGAAGTTCAACTGACCATCCAAACGCCCGGCCTCCGGTCGGGCGTTTTGCTTTTTGCCAGCCCTCCCCCCAGAGAGCGGCACCGCCCCGTAGAGCTTCCCTCCCGTTGAAGGCCCTGCCCATCGGATCCCGGTGGGAACCTGAAGCCCTGGGGACGGTGCCAACCCCACTTCCCCGGGCCGCTTTGGGGTACAATAGGCCGCACACCCTTCCATCACGGAGCAGCCTATGCCCAAGCCGTGCATCCTGCTCACGGGCACCACCTGCACCCACCATGCCTACGCCATGCCCATGGCCGCCCTGGGCCAACGCTATCTGGACACCCTGCAAACCGCTGGGGCGATTCCCCTCATCGTGCCGCCGGATACGCCGCCCCAGGAGGCCGCCATGCTGCTAGAGCGCGCCGATGGGGTGTTGCTCACTGGCGGCGGAGACATAGACCCGGCCCACTATGGCGGTCAGCCACACCCCAAAGTGTACGGCGTGAACCCCCAACGCGACGCCCTGGAACTGGCCCTGGCCCGACTGGCCGTGGAACACCGCATGCCTCTGTTGGGCATCTGCCGCGGCATCCAAGTGCTCAATGTGGCTCTGGGAGGCACCCTGTACGAAGACCTGGAAGACCAAATGCCCAACGCCCTCCCCCATCGCCGCGACCCACGCACCGAGCGCACGCTCCTGGCCCACGAAGTCACAGTGGCTGCGGAAAGCCGCCTGGCCGCCATTTTGGGCGATACGCGCCTGCCGGTGAACAGCCTGCATCATCAGGGTATCCGCGACCTGGCGCCCGGCTTGCACGCCACGGCCCACGCTCCTGATGGCCTGGTTGAGGGCGTCGAGGTGCCCGCACACCCCTTCGCCCTGGCCGTGCAGTGGCATCCTGAGTGGCTTTACGACACCGACGCGCGCATGGCGGCCTTGTTCCGCGCCTTCGTCGTCGCCTGCCAGGATTACAACGGAGGTGCCCACCGATGACCCCTGCCCTGAGTGAAAACAAAGGCCCCATCGGGGTATTCGACTCAGGCGTGGGGGGGCTTTCGGTGCTGCGGGCCATCCGTCGCGAACTGCCCCACGAAGACCTGCTTTACCTGGCCGACCAGGCCCATGTGCCCTACGGCCTTCGGCCGCTGCTGGAGGTGCGCCGTTTCGCCGAGGGCATCACGCGCTACTTTTTAGATCAGGGAGCCAAGGCCATTGTTGTGGCCTGCAACACGGCCTCGGCGGCGGCGCTGCACTATCTGCGTCGGCGCTTTCCGCAAGTGCCTTTCGTGGGCATGGAGCCAGCGGTCAAACCCGCCGCCAAGCACACCCAAACGGGGGTGGTGGGCGTGCTGGCCACGCCGGCCACCTTTCAAGGGCAGTTGTACGCTTCGGTGGTGGAACGCTTCACCCAGGGTACCGCGTTGCTGGAGCACACCTGCCCGGGTCTGGTGCAGCAAATTGAACGGGGCGATCTAGAAGGCCCCCAAACCCGTGCCATTCTGGAAGAAGCCTTGCGTCCGATGCTGACGCAAGGGATGGACACGGTGGTGCTGGGATGCACCCACTATCCTTTCGTGATTCCGCTCATCGAAGATATCGTGGGGCCTGGGGTGCGGGTCATTGATCCGGCGCCGGCCGTTGCCCGGCAGACACAGCGCGTGCTGGCCCAGCGGAACGCCTTGCGTCCGCCGCGCAACGGGCGCGGCCGGGTGACCTTGCTCACCACCGGGGCGAATGTCGAGGCCTTTGCCCACCTGGCCACCCGCCTGCTTGGAGAATCGCATCTCGTGAAAGGCCTGACCTGGGGAGCCGAGGGGCTGCAAGGGTAGCGGTCACTGCCTCTCCGACTTCACCCGGGCCATGCGCCATCGACGCCAGGCGGCCAGCACCACCGGCACCCCGCGTACAAAGAGCGCATACAGGGCCGGCCGGGCCGGATAATCCCACGCCCCCAAAGTCCGCACCACTTGACCGCGAAAGCCGGCCTTGAACCGGTAAACTCCCCACATGGGGTCCGTCTCGTCAAAGACCTCGGGCGCACCCCAAAAATCGTACACCCTGCACCCTGCTGCCCTGGCCCGCCGTATGGCCTCCCATTGCAGCAGGTAGGTGGGCATCTTGTTCCGATGCTGTCCGGTGGACATCCCGTAAAAGTAGTACGCCCGCCCGGCAAAGCGAAAGATCACCACCGCGGCCACAGGCTCGCCTTCTACCTCTGCGATGAGCGGCTCGGCCATCCCGGCGGCCAGCATGGTGCGCCATACGGTCAGATAATACGCCTGCGGGCGGATGACGAAGCCATCCCGCGCTGCGGTCTCCGCGTACATGCGGTACAGCAGGCCCAAATCTTCCTCGTTGGCTACACGAACAACCACCCCTTTGCGGGCCGCCAGACGGATGTTATAACGCGTCTTTTGCTTCATCGCGGCCAGCAGTTCTTCCTCAGACCGCGTAAGGTCCAGCCACACCGTATTGCGGAACTGCACCTGTTCGGGGGAAAACCGCCACCCCCGGGACCGCAATTCCCGGACCACTTGCGCGCCCACCGGGTCATCGTGGGCGTCCTCGGTCCTGGGTATCCCCGTTCCCAGAAGAACATCGGGGTCCACCTTGAGCAGCACAGCGCCGGTGCGTCGGGTATAGCGCTGCAAATCGTCCAACACCTGCGCGCGCAAGGTCGCATCGGCCCAGGGCAGCAACGGCCCCTTGGGGGCGTAGAGCACACTCCAGGGCAGCCCAGGGGCCAGCCGACGGCGCAGCAGCAGGGCAGCGGCCACCACACGCCCATCGCGCTCCCACACAAAAGGCTCCGGGAGCCAGCCAAACTGCGCCTTGACCAGCGCCCACTCCCGCGTTTGCAAGATGTGCGCGCCGGGCAGGGCGGCGATCGTTTTGTTCCAACCTTCCCAGGAAGCCAGGCGCATGAGGGGCTCCTTGCGAGTTGCGGTTTGCGATCACCCGGCGTACTTCCCCGCCGCCCAGGCGCGGATGACCACATCATGGGCTCCACCGGCCAGGTCGGCGGGAAGTTCGTCAGGAGCGCAGAAAGCCACGGCGTCGGTTTCGTCGGCGGCGCGCAGTTGGCCGCCCATCACCTCAGCGCGGTAGACCAGCAGCAGCCCGTTTCCCCGGGGATCATCGGCGAAGAAGCGGGCGTCCACCAGACGCACGATGCGCACTTCCAGGCCGGTTTCCTCACGGGCCTCGCGGGCAGCGGCCCGTTCCGGGGGTTCGTCAATTTCTACATAGCCCGCCGGCAGGTTCCAGGCCCCCGGCCAGGGCGGATGCGCCCGTCGCAAGAGCAGCAGCCGCCCCCCACACTCAATGAGCACACCGGCCCCCACTTTGAGATGAGGATAGTGCACCCAGCCGCATTGGGGACAAACGGCCCGCTCCTGCCCCTCGTGCTCCAGGTAGCGACGCTCAGTGGCCGCCCCGCAGCGCATACAGTAGCGGGCAAAGCGCAGTTCGCGCATAGCGTCCAGGTTCATCGTGGATGCTCCCGCAACCGCCATAAATACAGACGATAAAGCCAGGGGTGGTACACCCGGTCCCACACCGGGGCGCGGCGCAGCACCCCGCCGAAGCCGCGTTTGAAACGGTACACCCCCCACAGCCCGTCGCGGCGTTGAGGAAACTGTATCTCCAAAGCCTCCCGATCGGCGTCGGGCACGCCCCACAGGTCGTATTCCGTGCATCCCTGCGCTTTGGCCCAGCGCATGGCCTCCCACTGAAGCAAATAGGTGGGCATTTTGTTGCGATGCTTGCCCGTGGAAGCGCCGTAGAAATACCAGGCCCGCCGCCCCCGGGCGAAAACCATCAACGCCGCCAGGGGCTCTCCCTGAAATTCGGCCACCAAAAGCACGGCCTCACCTTGCGGGTGAAAGGCCTCGTATGCCCGCCGGTAATACGCCAGGCTGTGTACACCGAAGCCATCCCGCTCACCGGTCTCGCGCATCAGCCGGTAGAAGCCCTCCAGATCGTCCCACGGGCGCACGGTCACCCCTTTGCGGGCGGCCAGGCGGATGTTGTAGCGGGTCTTCTGCTTCATCCGGGCCAGGATCTCCTCTTCGCTGCCCTGCAGGGAGACGACCAGCGTGCGCCGCGGCTGGATGGCATGGGGGCTCGGCCGGAACCCGGGGGGAGGGGCTGCTCCCTGGGGGTCGGTCTCCTCCCAGAGGTCCGGCTCGACCTTGAGGAACACCGCCCGATAACGGCGGCAGAGGGCGTCCACTTTGGGCCAGAGCGCCGCCCAGGGCGCCCGTTCCCCCACCGGCCCTTTCGGGATGTACGCCACAGAGAACCCCAAAGGCAACGGGCGAAAGAGCACCTGAGCGCCCGTCTCGCCCACAATCAGCCGCTCCACCCGCCAGCCAAAAGCGGCCTTGAGATCCCCCCAGGCCGCGGTCTGCAACACATGGGCGTCGGGATAACGCGCGAGGAAACGCTCCCAGTTTGTTTCCTTCTCAAAAGACATATTCCATCACTCCAAAACCACTCTTTCCAGGGGCCAACTTTCCACCTCACGTGGCCTCACCTGTTTCAGCGAGCGTCCCCTTGCTACAAATTCGAGGAATGCCGACGAGGCTGGGCGAAAAGAGGAGAGGCTTTCCACATCACAGGGTTGGACGGGAAGAGGCTCTTGAGGACGGATACGGGTAAGGATAACGTACGGTCTTCGGGAAGTACACAGCACCTCCCACCCCTGTTGCTTCCATAGAAGGAGACGCGCTTGATGAGCCGCGTCACGCAGCCATACAGCACCGTTGTCCAGCACCACGGCCTGGACGTTCAACTGGGCAAGGTCTTCCACGCCCGAGGGGTCGATGGGCACAAAGTGCACATCAGGCAAATAAACGACCACGTTACGTCCATCCCACTGATCTCTGGGTACCGCGACATCCTTCACCCCATATCGCTTCAACACACGAA